>JAGLNY010000043.1 GCA_023139255.1 Spirochaetales bacterium | reverse complement strand
ATAGGCTTGATATGAGAAATAAAATCGGTGTTGTTCCGGAAAAACATCCTCAGGGTGTCTGGAACTGGATGACTGCCTTCGAATACCTGCAGATGTTCGCTGACTTGTTTGATCTTAAAAAGATTTATGAAGATCCTCAGAAAAGGATAGGCTATCTCCTGCGGCAGGTAGAGCTCTATAGTGTAAGAAATAAAAGGATAACCGAGTTTTCAAGGGGTATGCTTCAGAAACTTAGTATTATTCGTGCTCTTCTTCACGATCCCGATATACTTTTCCTGGACGAACCGATTTCAGGTCTGGATCCTATAGGGATAAAGCAGATCCGGGATCTTATTCTTTCTGAGAATAGAGAGGGACGAACCATATTTATCTCCTCTCATCTTCTCTCAGAGATGGAGAAGCTTTGTCACCGGGTAGCAATAATATATAAAGGAAGACTGTTAGCTGAAGATAATATGAATTCTCTATTGGAAAAGCTTATCAAAGACAGAGAAATTCTTATTGATTTGGAAAGCCTCCCCATAGATCTGGTTGATTCCATCAAAGAACTTCCCTTTGTGCTGGGCACTACAACCAGGGATAATACCCTGGCTATAAAAGTCTCCAAAGAAAGAGATTTTCGTAAAGATATTTCTACCTATCTGATAAATAAAGGTCTTGTACCCTTAAGAATCGAAGAAAAGTCACTCTCTCTTGAAGAAGCCTTTATTACAATTACTAATGAAAATATAGATCTGTTTACAGAAATTGGAGGTCGGGAATGAGTTTACGACTTCGCGCAGCTGTAGTAATCGCAAAAAGACGTATATTTGAATCATTCCTAAACCCGGGGTATTATATAGCTCAGGCGGTGGGTCTGCTGTTGTCTTATATCCTGATTTCAGGATTCGTAAGCTCAATAGATTCCAGTGGTCTCAATTATATGCTGCACCCTTTATATGAGTTTATCGGCAGGCTTCTGTCCGGCGCTTTTGGAATTACTTTTTTGGAAAAACTTTTTGCTGAAGGACCATTTCAATTTGTTTCCTATGTTTCATTTGTTCCAATTTTCATCTATTTATCATTCAGCACAGTGTTTCGCTTTAGTCTGGAGAAAAAAGTAGGTGCCATTGAATTACTGGCATATGGGCCTGTGGATGGGACCTCATGTTTTTTGGCTTTCTATATTAAAGATATAATACTGACTATTTTCTACCTGTTATTTCTGATCCTGTTTCTAATTATGGCAGCTCTCTTGAATAATCTGGTTTTAGGACCTGCTTTTCTTTATACACTGGTAGTGACCTTTTTCATGGCCATGCTTCTCTATTCCATCAGTATCCTGGCATCAGTTCTTACTGATAGCGGTGCCTCGGCTATGGTTCTCTACATTGGTATTATATTGTTCTTGCTGATCGTAATAATGGGTTCTTTCACAATTGGCAGTGCTTATGTACGCAGCTTTTCTTCTGTTTTATCCTGGTTAATAAACTGGTTTTCACCATTTTTCTATTGGGGTCTGGCTCTTTCCTTTTTAGAGGTAGGGAATATGCTTGCTTATTTTCTGATCCTGCTGGTAATGATGGTGTTATCCGGCCTGTTCCTTTTTCTGAGTCATCAGGTAATTAAGATAAGGGGGGTGCGGCCATGAAAGGACTCTTGGTATTTTTTTTTATTTTTATTCTTATAGGACCGATAGTCGCAGATGTTCCGGTAAGGGAGGAACAATTTATCTATTCTATTATGGCCTTTAATGGCAGGGATTATAGCAGAACCTTCTGCGGTGAGAACTCGGATACCATTTACCTGATAGCGGATCAGGACAATTTTATTACCACGAGTAAAACCCTGGTTTATTACTGGCCCATAACCGGGGATTGGAAAACAGATACCCGATCTTTAAATTATTCTTTTGAGGGCACTCTGGAATTAACTGAAAAGAGAAGAGAATCACGAATAATCTATCCGGAGCGTTATACCTTCTATAACGTCAAGGGTGAATATGAGCAGAACTGGAAAGTAGCTATGGGAGATGAAGCGGATAAAGCATGGCAGCATTATCAGGGGTTGATTGATGAGTATTGGCAGGCCACTTATCAATATGAGCAGGCCAAGATGGCTTTTGATCTTATGGTTGATGAGCTCGCAATGAAGATCACCGAAATGCGCAATGACGGCATTGATGTTACAGGACTGGTGGAAAAATTGAAAAGATTGGGTCCGCCTGAATCTCCCAAGCCCCCTGATGATTATATTGTTCCGCCAATGCCCGTGCAGAGTGCTTTTATTCTTAACCTGCCGAGGGGGGAGTATAATATATGCTTTATTAATGAGGATTCCGCTGTAATGGAGAGTTCTGAGAAGCGGGTAGTTGTTTTTGAAAAACGAAGAGCCGATGGTATAGGTTTCGAAGTAATTCCGGGTGATAAATGGACCCGTCCGGTTGAATCCAAAAGATCATCATCTGTTTTATATGTAAACGGCACTACTGACCTGTACTTACGTCCCTTTTTCCAGGATGAGTATAATGATCTCTATTACCAGAGAATGATCAGGAATGATGCCAAAGGGAATCCCAGTCTGATGAACTGGGTGTATATACAGCAGGTACCTGGAGGCCGGATTGAAGTAACTAAAAACAACCATACCAGTGCGATACTAGTGGAAGAACCTTTCTATGTGGAACAGACTAAGGGTTCAGCTCTGGGTTATAAAATTGTACCCTTTGATCCTGAAGGTGCTCACAAGGACAGAGATCCCAGTCTAATTGCCTTTAAAATACCGATTACCAGAGAGACCAGTCTTATAAAGTTTGAACTCCTCGATAATAGCGGTCTCAATATGGCCGGAAGCAGTCGACAGGTAAGGGTGATAATTAAATCCCGCTGGCAACCGATACTCCTGGTTTTATGCCTGCTACCCTTGCTGGTTATGACAGTAGTACGCATGATCAGATCCAGGAAATATTCTCTTTAGGATTTGCATAATATTCACCAATGTCAAAGCCTCTCCCCCAAAGACCCTCCCTATCCGAAGCAATCTGATAGCTTGTAGGAATATATGCTTTATTGCCAAATCTTTTTAATGATTTCCAATTTCCGGTCTGATAAATATCCATACATTGTCACCCACATACCATCAACCTTACTGTTCCTAATCAATGAAACCATTTGCTCCCATTGCGAATCTAACATATAAGCACATGCATGTGGATAGCAATTTGCCTTACTTTCTACTTGATCAAGCACTTCATCAATTCGGTTTTGATAAACTTCGAACTTCGCAGGATGTTTTTCTTTTGGACCGGGAATATTATATTTAACAAAAGACCTGTTTTCAATGTCATCTTCTAAATTCATCCATTTTAATAATGTATCCAGAATAATAGACTCTTTAAGTTTAGGATTCCAGCCCTGAATAGTTTGCCCATACCAGCGGGGGAGTGCACAATAATCGAAAGTAAAAAGTTTTGGTGTAACAGCATTACATATTTCAGATAGTGCCCGATAATCTAAGCCACTTGAGTGATTCCATGGCGGTGGCCAACCCCTGGCAGACAATTCTATTTTATTTAATCCCATCCTGTTCATCAGTTGTCTGGTCTGCCGGTAGAAACCGACTACGGTTTCTGCTTTGAACTGTAAAAATTGTAAGCAACCGGGATAATGAATTAAAAGTTCTGTAAAACTGGAGGGATTACCAAGCAAACGAAGGGAGTTTTCAAGCTTTTTTGGTGTAAGAGAATGAAACCATTGCCATAAACTGTTCATATCCCTTTTGATTGTATTCCAGTCGAAACCTAGTTCTATAGCTTTTTGCTCGCAGTGGGAACAGAAGCATGTAAAATGATCTTCAAGGCGGTAGGCGCCGTATTCAGCCCAATCTGTAAATAAGCCGTCAATTTTTGGATAATGCTTAATTGTATCTTCTACTAATGCTAAGCCATAAGCTAAGGCATTTGGATTGTTCATACAAGCTGTTAAGGCTACCTGAGGTGGTTTTGGAACTGAATTATCAATATATCTGGGTTGATCTTCAGTACGAATATCAGGTGGCAAAAAGGGGTGAATCATAAAATGAACTGCCATACCACGTTTTTTCGCTTCAGTAATCATTGCATTAACAATTTCACGGTCCACTTCAGGTGGTGCCTTTTTTAAGTTGGGCTTATAAAAACTTTTCTCAAATATACTTAAATCAGGATCGTGTGCTGGAAAGTATTCCAATTGAATTTTTCGTTTGCCCCAGATTGGTCGGCTCAACAATCGTTTGTACCCATCAATATGTAAATCCGGTTTTCGCTGCCCTTTACCCTCATCTGAGGGGTAAGCTACAAGTGGTGTAGTGCAAATCGCATTTGCACCAAGAGCCTCAATATTGTCAAAAACCTGTTTGATACCCTCGTATTGTGCATACATAGGATAAACAAAAATACCTAAAAATTTATTTACTTTCATTTTTATTCTCCTCATAATTTGTTTCCGTCCTGGAAATACTCTCTAAATATTATTCGAATCCTTGTAAGAACTAATTACAATTTCTTGTATCATAGAAAATCTTCCCTGCTATTTGTCAGATGGTCAGTCCACTGCTACTTTACACTACAGTTTTTTTTCTGTCAATATTTATTAATATCCTTGACAAATGACTGAAAAATGCCGTAATATGATGGCCAGACCAGCAGATATGTTTTACTGTTTATAGCATACATTTGAAATAGGCGCTTGCTTGCAGAGGAGGACCGAATAGATGAACACATATATCGATTATGGAATAAAAGGTAAAACATCAATTGTCACAGGCAGTGCCCAGGGAATCGGTCGTGAAATAGCAATTGCTTTTCTAAAAACCGGGACCAATGTTGTGGCTGCTGACATCAATGAAGAAAGCCTTGTCATGTTTTCAAGGGTAGTTAAAAATGAAGACTATCCCGGTTCTCTTGCAATAGTAAAGACAGATGTTTCTTCAGTTTCAGATCTGGATAACATGGTTAATACAGCTGTTCAAAAGTTTGGTGGTGTAGATATTCTGGTTAATAATGCCGGCATCCTTCATTCTACGCCGGTGGAAGAAATTACTGAAGCGGAGTGGGATACAATAATGGCAATAAATCTTAAGGGGATGTTTTTTGCTTCCCAAAAAGTTATTCCCTACATGAAAACGAAGAACTGGGGACGTATTGTTAATATTTCTTCTCTTGCCGGGCGTATGGGCGGTTATGCAAACGGTCTTGCTTATTCAGCTTCCAAAGCAGGAATTATAGGACTTTCACAGGGACTTGCCCGCAGGATAGCTGATTCGCAAATTACTGTAAACACAGTAGCACCAGGAACAACAGAAAGTAGTATTATTGATCAGTTTTCAGAAGAGAAAAAAGCAGAGCTAAAAAAAATGATTCCTTTAGGCAGGATGGGACAACCCACGGATATAGCTAACCTGGTTGTTTTTCTCTCTTCCGAACTTACCGGTTTTATCACCGGAGCCGTCATTGACATAAATGGCGGAATGTATATGGGGTAAAAAATGAAACTGGAACCTGAATTTGCCTGTGCAGACTTTTCTTTTCCGCTGCTCAGTCATGAAAACTCATTGAAACTGATTGGGATGCTGGGATTCGACGGGGTTGATATTGGTTTTTTTCAGGACCGTTCACACATTCAACCTGATACTGTTTTGAAAGATCCCGGGAAATATGCAACACGGCTGATAAGACAATTGGAAGAAAACAATCTTTCCGCAGCTGATCTGTTTCTTCAGACAGCTGCAGATTTTTCCTCAACAGCAATCAATCATCCTGATAGAAACGTGCGGGGGGAAAACCGGGATATATATTTGCGAACCATTGAGTTTGGGAAGATGATAGGAACAGGGCATATTACCATTCTACCCGGGGTTCTTTATGAACAGGAATCCGCGGAATCATCCTATCAACGGGCTTGCGAGGAATTGTCCTGGCGGATTGAAAAGGCTGCTGATGCTGGAATTATACTGTCAGTAGAGGGACATATCGGAAGTTTTTGTGAAACCCCGGAAGCTCTGGATAAATTTGTGCTGGATGTGAAAGATCTGACACTGACACTCGATTATACTCACTTTACAAAGATTGGTTATAAGGATGAAGCTATTGAAACACTTATGCCCTATGCCAGTCATTTCCATGCACGAGGAGCCTGTCTGAACAGGGCTCAAACAAGTTTCAGTAATAATACTATCGACTATGCAAGGGTTGCGGCAGAAATGATCAGAACAAAATATACCGGATATATTGGTATTGAATACGTATGGATTAATTGGGAACACATGAACGAAGTGGACAATCTTTCTGAGATAATTCAATTAAGGAATTTTATTAAAGAACAGTACGCGGAAAAGAAAAAACAGATCAGGAGAATATAATGAAGGTAAACCTGCAGTTTTTTGGTGTGGCCGGGTATAAGATGACAACCGGCCAGGGACTTTCGCTGGTTATAGACCCATTTATGAAAGACAACCCCTATTGTCCTGTAACGGTAAATGAGCTGGAAAAGGTTGACTTACTGCTATTAACCCATAATGCTTTCGATCATTTTGGGGATGCCCCGGAGATTATAAAAAAATATAAGCCTGTTGTTATCTGCGCACTGGATGTTCAGCACAATCTTGTTAAGTATCATGGTATTGATCCTGATCTTATCAGGCCAACTATCTGGGGAATAGAGATACAGGAGAAGGGGGTTTCCATTCGGCCGGTGGAAAGCCGCCACTGGTCATTTGCCAAAGCTCCTGACGGCAGTCTTCTATCAGGGCCGGCTATGGGATATGTTTTCGATATCGGGGACGGTAGGAAATATTATCATCCCGGGGATACAGCACTCTTTGGGGATATGAAACTTATCGGGAGTATTAACAAACCCACTGTGGGGTTTGTGCATGTATCGCTGCCTACGGAGGAAGGAGTTGGGATGCCTCATGCGGATGTATACAAATCAGGGGAGCTGACTCCTGCAGAGGCACTCCTGGCAAGTGAATGGCTGGGGTTGGATGAGGTTGTAGCTTCCCACTATATTGATCCTGATTCTGAAGATGTTAAAGAATTCCTGAGATTGGTAAAGATAAATAAGAAAGAGGGAAAGTATGCACCAAGGGTAATTGTAATAAAGCCTGGGGATACATTTTGTTGGGAATAATAAGAAAAATATTTGTAGTCCCGGATAAATTAGCCGAAAAGCAGCAACTGTAGGAGAATAGATAAAATGAGTATCAAAATAGACAAAGAAGTCCTGGAAAAATTTACCTGCTATACACCGCTCAAAGCACCCGAAGGAATGAAAAAGGAAGAACAGATGAAACTGTTCTATCGTATGAAGTTAATCAGGGAATTTGACACAACGGTAAAAGACCTTTGGATGGAAAACAAGATTTATGGTTTGGCTCATTCATATGTTGCCGCTGAAGCAATTGCTGTCGGCACCTGCTTTGCGTTAAAACCTGATGATGCTATTACCAGTACCCACCGGGGACATGGTCACGTTATCGCAAAAGGTGGTGACGTTAAAAAGATGATGGCCGAATTATTCGGTAAATATGAGGGATACAATCATGGGAAGGGCGGATCCATGCATATTGCAGATGTCCCTCACGGCATGCTGGGAGCGACCGGAATTGTAGGGAGCGGGATGCCCCTTGCAGTGGGTTCTGCCCTGGCAGCTGACCGGCTGGGTACGGGAAATGTTACTATCTGTTTTCATGGTGATGGCGGGACAAACCAGGGTGTCTGGCATGAGTCTATAAACATGGCCGCAGCCTGGAACCTGCCGGTTATCTTTGTCCTGGAAAACAACCAAATGGCCATAGGGACAGAACTAAAAAGTGTCAGTAAAGAAGTGGAATTGTATAAACGGGCAGCCGGCTACGGTATTCCCGGTGTCCAGGTAGACGGATTTAATGTTTTTGCCGTTTATAAGGCTGTCAAAAAAGCAGTAGACCGGGCACGGAATGGTGAGGGGCCTTCCTTGATTGAAGCTAAATTTCTACGGCTATTGGGACATTTTGTGGCTGATGACCAATGGTATCGTGACTTGAAAGCCGTTGAGCCTTTCTGGAAGCTGGACCCAATTAGTAGAATGAAAGATTATTTACTGGAAAACAAAATTGCTGCAGCTAAAGAAATTGAGAGGGTCGAAAAAGATATAACTAAAGAGATTTTGGATGCTGTTAATTATGCGGCAAACGAATGTACTGAACCTTCGGTTGAAACATTGTATGACAATATCTATGCAGACGGCGAGATTATTAAATAAGGGAATAAAGGAAACTATAATGAGAAACATTACTGTACGTGAATCCTTAAATGAAGCCATGCGTCAGGAGATGGAAATAGACGAAACCGTTATTGTGATGGGATGTGATGTTGCTATCAGAGGAAATCCCTTTGGTGTCACCAAAGGACTCCTAAGGCAATTCGGTGAAAAAAGAGTTATTGATACACCCATATCTGAGGCTGCTTTTACCGGGATGGGAGTTGGTGCAGCTGCTATGGGATTAAAACCGATTGTTGAGATTCTCTATTCCGATTGGATTACTTTGGCTTCAGACCAGATTGTCAATATGGCTGCAAAAATGCGGTATATGTTCGGGGGTAACATCGAGATGCCCCTGGTAGTTCGTGCTCCTTTTGGGGCCGGGGGGGGGAATGCGGCTCAACACTCTCAGTCTTTCGAAAATTGGTTCAATCATATTCCAGGATTAAAAGTGGTAGCTCCCATTACCCCCTATGACTTAAAGGGGATGCTAATAACGGCTATTAGAGATAAAAACCCGGTGATTTTCTTCGAACATAAGCGTGCTTATCAGATGAAAGGGGAAGTTCCCGAGGAGCTGTATACTGTTCCTTTTGGGAAAGCGGCTATTCGCCGGGAAGGAAAAGATGTAACCATTGTTTCCTATAGTATGATGTCTATCCATGCAATGGAAGCTGCAGAGGAGTTAGCTGAAGACGGTATCGATTGTGAGGTAATTGATCTTCGTTCTATTCTTCCCATGGATTATGAGACAGTGATGAATTCCATTGAGAAAACCAATCGGGTTGTAGTAACCCAGGAGGCTAATCTACGGGGAGGATTTGCGGCTGATATCGTAGCTGAAATTATTGATCGCGGGTTTGACCTGTTGGATACTGCCCCTGTCCGGGTAGGAGGTTTGAATGTCCCTATGCCTTATAATATGGGTCTGGAGAATTATGTTATCCCAGGCAAAGAGACCATTAAGAAGGCTATCCGCAAAGCATTGAAAGATTGAGGCAATTTCAAAAATCTAAAATTTTTAGGAAAGAGCCTCGATTAACAAAGGAAAAAGGATTGAAAAATGGCTAAAGTGATAAATTTGCCAAAAATCGGCGTCAACATGACAGAAGCTGTTGTTGTGGAATGGCTAGTATCCGAAGGTGATGAAATCACATTGGATCAGCATATAGTGACCATGGAAACCGATAAGGCTGCACAGGATATTTACTCTTCTGATTCAGGTGTGATACTTAAAATTTTAAGGGAAGAGGGAGAGACAGTAATCTGTCAGGAACCTTTTTATGTCATTGGTGAACCCGGAGAAGATATTTCACTATTGATTTCAGGGAAAAATGAGAGTGTAAAAAAACTACCTTCTCAATTAAAATCCTTGGTACCGAAGAGCAGTATTCAGGGAGAAACGCCCTCTCAAAGGATTAAGATTTCACCTCTGGCAAAGAAAATGGCTAAAGAAAATGGTATCGATTATCACGTGTTATCTCCTGCCAGTCCGGGAGCAAGGATTACGGAAAAAGATGTTGAAGGATATCTGCAGGGTCTTGCCCTTCCGCAAATACAGACAAAACCAGGACTTGACAGTGGAGAACCAGCAGGGGATCGGGAATTGCCACTTACCGGTATTCGCCGCACTATTTCTGATCGTATGACAGTAAGTGCTTCCTCAATACCGAGAGCAGTCCTGAATTTGAGAGTTACTGCAGAAGAACTGCTCAGATGGAAAGAAAAGAGTGCTGAAAATGGCAACAAAATAGGTATAACTGATATAATCATTAAAGCAGTAAGCAAGGCCATCCAAAGACATCCCCTGATAAATGCTCGATTTGACGGCAATAAAATAACAATCTTACATGATATCAATATTGGTGTGGCAGTTGATACAGAAAGAGGATTGATGGTGCCGGTTGTTCATCATGCAGACCAAAAAGGTGTTTTGGAAATAAGCCGGGAATTGCGTCAGAAAGCTGCCCGTGCCAGAAGCAGCCAGATTCAAAATGATGACATAAACTATGGGACTTTTACTATTACCAACATGGGGATGTTGGGTATCGAACAGTTTATTCCTATCATCAACCCGCCGCAATGTGCAATACTGGCTGTTGGTTCAATTGAAAAAGAGGTAGTGGTAGACGATAATGATCAATTTCAGGTACAACGTCGTTTTTGGTTATCACTTGCTTTTGATCACCGGATTATCGATGGTGCTCCTGCTGGAAAATTTTTAAGCGAGTTAAAAAAAATATTGGAATGGCCGATATTATTAGCTGAATGAGCCAATTTCGAAATTGGCTTTTAAAGTTTGCCATGCAAACTTTTTAGACAAGGATAAACATAGAATGAAGGATTTTGACGTAATAATAATTGGCGGAGGTCCGGGCGGGTATGTCAGTGCCATCAGATGCAGACAGTTGGGATTGTCTGTTGCTCTTATAGAAAAGGAAGCTTTGGGAGGCACTTGCTTAAACTGGGGCTGCATTCCCACAAAATCCTTGTTACGTAATGCAGAGGTTGTGGAGGAAGTGAAACACGCAGAATTTTTCGGTGTTGAGGATCTTAACAACTCCTATAGTATTAATTATGAAAGTGCATATAAACGCAGCAGGCAGGTAAGTGCTAAATTGGTTAAAGGTATTGAGTTTTTGATGAAAAAAAACGGCGTCACTGTGTTTTATGACCGAGCTATTATAATCAATAAAAACACTGTGGAACTTGAACTACAAGGTCTTATCATTCACTGCAGGAACCTTGTCATTGCTGCAGGAGCAAAAGCTGTAGGAATCCCGGATATCGAAGTTGACGGTAAGGTAATACTGCTCCCTAAAGACGCTCTTTCTATTAACGAAATTCCCCGGAAGGCGGCAATTATCGGTGCCGGGGCTATCGGAATGGAATTTGCCTCTATCTGGAATACATATGGCTCTGAGGTTACAATATTTGAATGGTTTGACCGAATTCTTCCCAAAGAAGATCATGATGTGAGCGCGGAAATTGAGAAAGCTATTCATAAACAGGGAATACAGACCATGACAGGAACCAGAATCGTTGCCCTGGATAAGGTCGTAGACGGGATATCTCTTACGGCAGAAAAAGCGGGTGGAGACCTCTCCGTTCATGAGTTTGATACTGTTCTATTTGCTATGGGAATCAAACCAAACACGAAAGGGTACGGAATAGAAAAGCTAGGGCTTGAACTTGAAAACGGTTTTATTCGTGTAAATGATAAGATGGAAACCAATCTCCCGAATGTTTATGCAATTGGTGATATTACGGGTAAATTCCCTCTTGCACATGTTGCCAGTGCCCAGGGGATAGTAGCCGCGGAGGCTGTTTCCGGCTTGGAACCAGCACCTGTTAACTATAAGCAGGTCCCAAAATGTACCTATTGCAGACCGGAAGCAGCCAGTATTGGTTTGACTGAAAAAGAGGCCATTGCCATGGGAAAAGTCGTCAAAACAGGCTCGTTCCCTTTCTCTGCCAATGGAAAGGCTTTGAGTCTGAATGAGAACAGCGGATTTATAAAGATGGTAAGTGACGGGAAATCCGGTGAAGTCCTGGGTGTGCATATGGTCGGTTCGCATGTTACCGAGATGATTTCCGGAATCTCTGTGGCTATGAAACTGGAAGCAACAGTAGATGAGTTTGTTTCTTCCATTCACCCGCATCCAACTCTGAGTGAGGCTATACTTGAGGCCGCTCATGGAACACTGGGACATTCAATACATATTTAAATTATTATAGGGGTTATATTATGAAGAAAATAGGATTTATCGGATTAGGTATTATGGGAAAGCCCATGGCAAAAAACCTTTTAAAGACCGGATATGATCTTACAGTGTTTGATATAAACAATGACGCTGTAGAAGAACTCGTGACCCTTGGAGCAGCAAAAGGTATTTCCTCGAAAGATGTAGCTTCCAAAACAGATATTATCCTTACAATGCTGCCTAATTCTCCCCATGTTAAAGAAGTTATTCTTGGAAAAGATGGTGTTATAGAAGGTGTAAAGCAAGGGTCAGTTCTTGTTGATATGAGCTCTATTGCCCCTCTGGCATCACAGGAAGTTTCTGAAGCTTTGTTAAAAGCGGGGGTAAAAATGCTGGATGCACCAGTAAGCGGGGGGGAGCCCAAAGCTATTGACGGTACTTTAGCCTTTATGGTCGGAGGACCGGAAGCTGCTTTTAATGAAGTGAAAGACATTCTATCCGTAATGGGGGCATCCGTTACGCATGTAGGAGAAATCGGCAGCGGAAACACCACAAAGCTGGCCAACCAGATAATCGTTGCCCTGAATATTGCTGCCATGTCTGAAGCAATGGTACTTGCTACTAAAGCTGGAGTGGATCCTGAAAAGGTCTTTGATGCCATTAAAGGAGGTCTGGCAGGCAGTACTGTGCTGAACGCCAAAATGCCTCTGGTTCTTGACGGGAATTTTAAACCGGGATTTCGCATTGAACTGCATATTAAAGACCTCATGAACGCGTTGGATACAGCGCACGAACTTGGCGTGCCTATCCCACTAACAAGTAATGTAATGGAGACTATGCAGGCTCTTAAAGTGGATGGTCACGCTAAGGATGACCACGGCGGGATCATTCAATTTTATGAAAACCTGGCAAAAACAAAAGTACGAAAATTCAGAAAGTAATGTTTATCGGAAAAACATCTCAAAAAACTTTTATTATGGCAGCCAGAAAATCCTTGGCTAAAACATGTATGAGACAGTTTGCACACTAATCTTCGGGTTTAGATAGAGATCACAATATATCAAAATCTATCAGTTGATTTCTGCTATAAGTTTCTGAATATAATTATTACCCGGAAACAAATACAACGCTTTATTATACCAATTAAGAGCAATGTCTGTTTTTTTTTCTCTGACAGCGACAAGGCCCCGTAATTCGTAGAGTGTAAATAATTGAAAAGTGAACATTGATGATTCTGCTGCAGTTAGCAAATCAAGAGTTTCCTTTCCCCTGCGAACACTTCCCCCAAAAAACACTGGAGTATGAAGATATTTGTTCACTAACAGAAGAAGTGCCTGGGTATTTATAGGGTCAAGTGACAAAGCTTCATCAATCAGCCGGGAGGCAGAGAGCCCGTAACTGAAAATATAGGCAGGAGGATCTAATAGAAAAAATGACCCTGCCGTTTCTGCCCTGACAGAAGAAGAAAGAGCTGAAAGGTATGTGTTTGAAAAAGATACATTCTCCAGAAGTTTCTCGCTCAACTGAAGGTACTGCAAGGCAGTACTTTTATCCATGCAATACTCCTCAACAGTAAAATGTTTACCGAGCAGCATAGAAGCCTGAGCTTTCACCAAGGCAGCAATCTCCCGTGAGTATTCCCCTGAATCAAGACTTACAGTAAAATCCCGAAAACGCTGTTCAATTTCCATGACCGGCAAAGCGTTATATACAGCATCAATAAATTTGGTATAAGCACTGGATTGATATAATTCGTTAATCTCCCTGGACCAGCTTGCATCCTCAGAATAAAGAGAGAATACAGCTAATAAGAATAACATACAAACCATAACTTTTTTCATATGCAACATTATCATATTTTGGTACATTTACAAATAGCGGGGTTAATTGAATGAAGCGCCAAAAACTGGAAAAAAAGCTGGAACAAAGCGGATATACTATCAGATTTAGCGGAATTACCGCCCTTGATATGTACTACAGAAATGATTTGGGTCAGATACTCGAGATAGAAACGAATGCAGATCTAATAACCCTGTCTACTCTTTTTAATTCTATAGAATTTCCGGGAGAAGAACGAATTGATGCTTTAATTCCCGCAGAAAATGGACAACACTATTCGTTGCGAATTCTGGATGATACCGGAAATGGTATTCAGACATGGAAAACCCTGCAGTTTTATTACAACCCTGCTTCCAGACAGTTTTTTGACCCAAATGATATGTATAAAGCTATTAGGAACAGAGAACCACTTATATTAGGAAATGTTGTCACCAAACCTGTTCCGATGGATTCCTGGTGGTATGGAATTGCTGATGCTGCTGTCCTGACTGCGCGTTACGGGTGGCATATTGATAGTGAAATTTTGAAAAAACCAGGGTTTCAAAGAAATCCGGTCAGGATGGGTGTGGGGGAACAAAGAATAGTTCTTATCAGGATTCTTGAATCACAGACCCCTGAGAAAGGATTTCAGATTCTTATGGATTCCGGTTTTGTTAAGGAACACTGGCCGCTGATCTTTTCCATGAAGGGAGTTTCTCAGGACAAAGATTTCCATCCGGAAGGGGATGTGTGGGATCATACATTAGAAATGTTTAAACATATAAAGACACCAGATCCGGATATTGGAATGGGTATCCTTCTCCATGATTGCGGCAAAGCTTTTTCTCTTCGGCAGAACAGGAATGAATTTGATAGACATGCCCAGATTGGTTCAAGGAAGGCAGTAGAGTTTTTACGGTTCCTTAATTTCACTGATGAATATATTAAGCGTGTAGAATTTCTTATTAATACACATATGCTTCCAGCTCATATGCCGGGGATCCCGGTTCATACTGTTGAGCACATAATGACAAACAGTTTATTCCCGAAACTGCTGGAATTATATCGATGCGACATTTCCTCTACTTTCAGGGATCCGGAAGGGTATTATAGAGCTTGTGAGTATTTTAGAAAATTTCAAAAAAACAGAAAGAATCCGTTCAGGACAAGCGGCGGGAAAGTCGGAAAACCCAGAACAGCTGGAAGTTATTAAGGAGGTCGAAGACCGGAGACCGGAGACCGGAGACAGAAGGACTATAGAATCTTTTCGATTTCCGAGCTTCCTTCCTTCGGTCTTCCGTTTTCATCCTCCTATTTATCTATCTGAGTAGTTACGATGCTTTCATGATTGCCAAACAACAAAAAGAAATATAGAGTATCATTATGAGTAGTTATTCGATACATGGTGGGAAACCTCTCTCCGGTGAGATGAAAACAAGTGGAAATAAAAACTCGGCACTTCCCTGTATAGCTGCCGCCCTGCTTACTGATGAAGAAATAGTTCTGCACAACATACCGGACATTGAAGATGTTAGAGTTATGCTAGCTATTATGGAAGCAATCGGTGCCCAGATTATTTGTGAAGAACAATTGCCCGGGACATTCCGAATCAAAACAATTGATATTAATGGAAACATACCTGAAGATCTTGCTCAGATGATAAGAGCATCGATTCTTTTTGCCGGTCCCCTGCTGGCGAGGACCGGTAAGGTTAAATTGGCTCCGCCAGGGGGGGATGTAATTGGTCTGAGGCGTTTGGATACACATTTTCTTGCCTTTTCTGCACTTGGAGCAGATTCAAACATAGATGAGGACAGGCTGCTTCACATTGAGGTTTCAAAAGACAAGTTTCATGGGAATGAAATTTTTCTTGATGAGATGTCTGTTACAGCAACGGAAAATACGGTTATGGCTGCAGTTCTTGCCCCTGGAAAAACTGTTATACGTAACGCTGCCAGCGAACCGCACGTACAGGATCTGTGTAATATGCTGATTGCCATGGGAGCAGATATTACCGGGACAGGTTCCAACCTTCTTACAATTATTGGTGTAAGTTCACTTCATGGTGCGGAGTTTTCTGTTGGACCGGATTATATTGAGATAGGATCTTTTGTTGGATTAGCAGCTGCTACACTTGGGACTGTGGTAATTCATGGGGTTGATACACCCCAGCTGCCAATAATAAGAACAGGTTTTCGTAAGATTGGTATAACATGGGAAGAAAGTGGAAATTCAATACAGATATCATCAAACCAAAAGCGAGTGATCCAGCCTGATATAAGCGGTATGATACCTAAAATAGACGATGCTCCATGGCCGGGATTTCCGCCGGATCTTTTGAGTATAATAACTGTAGCTGCAACACAATCTCAGGGAACAGTGCTTGTTCATGAGAAAATGTTTGAGTCAAGAATGTTTTTCGTTGATATGCTTATTCGGATGGGTGCCGGAATTATTCTATGCGATCCGCATAGGGCAGTCGTTTCCGGGCCCACACTATTACATGGGGCTTTAGTAACATCTCCGGACATACGGGCAGGGATGGCTTTGGTAATTGCGTCCCTCTGTGCGCGAGGTGAGAGTGTTATACAGAATGTCTATCAAATCGAACGCGGGTACGAAAATCTCTGCCGGAAACTGCAATCTCTTGGCGCCGATATTACAAGGATCGAGACGGAATAGGAAAACACGGTTTTTAAGGGGTCCGTAGGCTGTTTTTGTACATTATTAACAAGTTATCCACAAGCAGTTTGTTGCATTCTGGAATCGAGCTTAACAGACAGATAAGAAGCAACAAGAACTGAAGCAACATGAAACATTCAGAAGATATCAATAAATACTTTGTATATAACGAATTATTAAATTCTACTTAACATTTGTCTAAACCTTTTTCTCACTAATCAGAAAAATCATCACCGGGATACATGGAAAAATTTTTAAGAAAAGTTTTACACAAGTTATCCACAAGTAGAAAAAATTCTCTTAACTCTATATATATTCAAGTCATAAGCGATAACCATACCCATGAATTGTGCGGATTGGAGTTTCTTTTTCTACTGAAACAGAAGATATTTTTTTCCGTAATGAGCTGATAATTACATCAGGATAACGGCTTTTTTGAGATGATTCTGTAAAAATATTTTCAAATAATGTTTTCCTTTTTACAGGTTCCGGAAACGATGATACGAGAAGCCAGAGTACCGCACACTCATGCTCACTCAGCATTACCAAACCTAATGTCCCTCTCAGCAAACCCCGGGAAAGCGATAGGCGATGGCCGCTGGAACATATTATATTTACCGGTGCTGCCCGGAACAGCCTCGACATAAGTTCATCCCTATTAAAAGGGTAAGTGATAAAATCAGCACAGGGAAGCATGAGTGCTGCACGAATCGCCTCAGCAGGACCATATAATAATACTGGTTTCTTTTGTTTTTCCCAGATTTTTTTCCGGACATGATGATTGTTCAGTACAACCGAATTATGGATCAAGAATACGGAAAAATCCAGGGTGGAAGCTTGTGCTGAAGTATTGACTATGTGTATCTCAGGGAATTCAGATAAAAGTGCTGCAGCAGAAACAAACTCTTCAGGAGAGAAAGGGAACATGTGAACATTAATAGTTTTTTTCAAGATTTATAACCCCGCTTACCTATATTATTTCTGATTTCTGATGTTGGAATTGTCTGAAGCTCATACTCATCTTTTGGGTTGAACATTGCAGGTGATATGTTAATTACCATTTTTTTTGAACGAAGTCCGGAACCAGAGTAGATAATTCCTTTTCGGAGAATCCCAAACAGCTGCCGTACGTTTCCCGGCCAGTCGTAATCAGCTAGCAGCCGACGGCTCTTTTCCGAAAGGGTTACCGTGTTTTTTTGTCTTGTGAGAAACCAATCTGAAAGATATAGGATATCTTCACGTCTTTTACGAAGCGGTGGTATAAATATACAGAGAGAGTTCAAACGGAAAAGCAAATCCCTTCGAATTCTGGGATTATCACTGAAGAAATCAACATCTGCATTTGTGGCGGAAATTATTCTCACATTAATTTTTCTCTGAACAGCAGAGCCCAGACGTACGATAGTATCATTCTCAAGAACTCTAAGCAGTTTTGGCTGGAGGGTTTTCTGCATTTCCCCAATTTCATCAAGAAACAGAGAGCCGGTATGCGCCTGTTCAAAAAAACCTTTATGCCTCTGTTTTGCGTCGGTAAACGCGCCTTTTTCATAACCAAACAATTCTGCTTCAGCCAGAGATTGCGGTAGGGCAGCACAGTTTAATGATATAAAAGGACCTGCTCTACCTGAAAGCCTGTGAAGAAGCTTTGCTGCCAGCTCTTTTCCCGTACCTGATTCCCCGCAAATAAGCACCTCATCAGGGAAAGGGGCAAATATGCAGAGATTTTTCCTTACACTTTGCATGGCTGAAGAAGTTCCTATCAGAAAAGATTTTGCATAAGCCCCAGGATCCAGGATTGCTTCTCCTACGGATTCAGGGAGTGCATGTTTCAGATTGTCTGCGATTTTATACGCAGGAGGTGGTTTGCGATTTTGATATATCAAGGAAAAGACGGATGAAAGAAAGAGCTCTGAATTGAACCGTTTTCCAGATAGTATAAAACTGTTTTCCGCATGCCTTGTGAGATCTTGATTGTTTCTCTCTTTTTCAAGAAGAAATAATGAGGGGATATTTTGATTAATTCCAGGAATCGACATTAATTTTTTTAAATTCCCCGGTCTTTTTTCACCAGCCGATAAAGCAATACAGATCAGATCAGGAGATGCTGTATTCATTGAGGCTGCTCCTTCCTCAAAATTTTTTGCATGATAAAAGACTATTGATTGAACTGATGCCTTTATTATTGAGAAAAGGGTTCTGCTGCGGCAGATTAACAGGATACGAATCATCAAACACTCCTTACATGAACATGTAAGGTTTTACTATTGTAAAAATAAGCCAAAAAGTAAATAAACCTTGAGGTTTACTTAGAACTAGGTATAGGTAAATGGGAGAAAGTTGGTTAGTTGGTTAGTTGGTTAGGGGCTAGGGGCTAGCGTGAGTTTACTATAAATT
>JAGLNY010000429.1 GCA_023139255.1 Spirochaetales bacterium | reverse complement strand
ATTTCGGTTTCGGCAGGGACGCGGGGGAAATCATACTCATGCTCACAATTGCGGGGGGATGCGAAAAAATGTTCATGCAGATTGTTCGCTTAGAGAGCTGCACCCGGGAGAAACGGCAGTTGTTACGCGTTTAGCCCATGAATCGGGATACAGGAAAAAACTGCTTTCGCTTGGGATGCTTCCGGGAAGCCGGATTGAGTGTGTCAGGGGAGGAAATGGATCTGGTATTTGTATTCGTTTCAGCGGCAGCACCCTCAGCGGCAGCACATTTATGATTAATTCACACATGGCAGATCATATTCAGGTTACAAGAGTCAGTTGAATGGAATTTTGGGGGAAAAATGAAGACAGAAGAAACAATCTCTAATCTACAGCCCGGAGACAGGGCGGAAGTGACGGGTTTTACCGATACAGACAGGAAATACAGAAGAAAACTCTTATCCATGGGACTAACCCGCGGAGTGATTATTGAGTATGTGAAATCAGCGCCCATGGGTGACCCGGTGGAAATCAAACTGCGCGGTTATTCTCTCAGTCTCAGAAAAGAAGAAGCAAAAGTCCTGCTTTTAAGAAAAGTACAGGAATAATAGGTACTGAAACAGGAGACGATTCCAATGAGTAAACACCAAAATGCAGTAACCGTTGCCTTAGCAGGAAATCCGAACTGTGGAAAAACAACCTTGTTCAATGCTCTTACAGGCAGTGACCAGAAAGTTGGTAATTGGCCGGGAGTTACAGTAGAGAAGATAGAAGGCAGTCTGAAGCTGGGCGATTTGACAGGATCGGTAATTGATCTTCCTGGTATTTATACACTCATCCCCGACTCAGAGGATGAAATGGCAGCCAGGACTTTTCTTGCTGCAGAAAAGTATGACCTGGTTATTAATATTGTTGATGCAGCAAATCTGGAACGAAACCTGTATCTCACCATGCAGCTTAAAGAGCTCGAAATCCCCATAATGCTGGTTCTTAATAAAATTGATATTGCTGAGAAAAATGGAATTAAAATAGATGTTAACGGTCTAAGCAGAAAACTTGGTATTCCGATTATAGCAATATCTGCAAACAATTTAAAAGATATTGAGAGATTTTCTCAGATATTGGAAGAAATACTGGAAAAAGGAGTGAAATCAGAGAAGCGGGAGCTGGTGCAGTACCCGGAAGCTATAAAAAACTATCTGGATGCATCCAGACTTCCGGAGTTTGTTCTCCTCCAAAATGCGCGAATTGGGAGAAGAAGCGTTCTATTGGGTTTTCTTGAGAGTGATCCGGTAATCATGGAAAAAACCCGGATTCATTATCCTGAAATCTCAGAGGAACTTATAGCTGCAGCTGACGAGGTTAAAAACCAACTTACGGATGACCCTGATATTGTCCTTGCCGAATCCCGGTATGAGGGTATTCAGAAACTGCAGAAATTTATTACGCATAAAGAAGTCAGAAAAAGAAAAATCAACCTTGATGATATAGTCCTTCATAAATTCTGGGGTATCCCCATTTTTTTTGG
>JAGLNY010000428.1 GCA_023139255.1 Spirochaetales bacterium | reverse complement strand
TCCCTTTATGGGGCAAATTGTGGAGGTGGCGGGAATCGAACCCGCGTCCTACCGGGCCGGACAATAACATCTACAAGCTTAGTCCTGGGTTAAGTTTCAGTATAATCATGTACCAGAACATGCAATAATTATACCTACGCACGGTTAATTTCCCAGTCAATCCCCGTTTTATAGACTGGTAAGCCCTGATTTGTTACAGATAACATTGCACTTCAGAGCTGCATTGCAAGTATCCGTTGCTGCTATTACGCAGCTAAAGCAAAAGTTGCTTCGTTTTCTTTGTTAGCAATTAAAAAATTTGTGTCTGTTTTAGGAGTAAGACAACTCCGCTGCAGCCATAGCCCTGACAATCCGGCAGTCGAAACCAGGACACCCCCTATCCATACAAAATATAGTAAAATAACATATAAAAAACAATCGGTAAAGGTAAAAATTACATTATTAGCTAAATTCTATTGCACAATCTTTGCGTGAAGTAGTCACAGCCGACTAAGTGAGCGCTCTTTAATAGTCTTGTTTAATTTGTCTCTGCGCATCACGCTTTTGATCACGTTCCCTGATGGTATTTCTTTTATCATGAAGCTTTTTTCCGCGACCCAAACCGATTTCAAGTTTGATTAAATTGTTTTTACTGTAAATCTTAATAGGAACAAGCGAAAATCCTTTTTCCTCAACTTTTCTGCGTAATTTCTTGATTTCCTGACGGTTTGCAAGAAGTTTCCGATCCGTAACAGGTTCATGATTATTAATATTCCCAAAATCATATGTAGAAATATGAAGACCTATAAGAAACAGCTCCTTATTGCGAATCCTTACATATGAATCCCCAAAAGAAAATTTGCCGGCTCTTAAAGATTTAACCTCAGTTCCAACAAGCGACATACCGCATTCAAGAGTTTCTGATATCTCATAATTAAAAAAAGCTTTTTTATTTTTTAGTAAGATCTTAATATTGCTCAATTTAAGTTACTCCGTATTGAGAAGAACAGTCCTGAACCCAATAAATTCTGAGCATGAGTAAGGTTCAATACTACCAATGGTATAAATAGAAATGTTAGATGCACTATTCGCCCAGGAACCACCCTTAACAACTCTTTGAATCCAGGAACTTTCCAACTCACTATCAATATTATCAAAAAGAGATGAACCGGTAGGAATAAAAATATCGTCAGAAAACTCCCAAACATTACCCATAAGGTTGACAGGTAATTTTGTAAATACTGGTGCGGAGACAAATGTTGAAGAGTAGGTATGTGCAAATATTGAAGCTGCATACTGCCATTGACTAGTTGTAGGCAATGATATGTATAAATCAGAAGACTCTAACGACATATATGCAGTTTGCCACTCACAGAAGGCTTTTGCAGCATACCAGGAAATATTTCTTATCGGCATATCGTTAAAATTTGACAAATCAACGCCCAACAAATATTGATCATCTACTAAGCCATCGGCAAGAAGGTTCGTTTTATTGTCTATTGACCAGTTAGGGTTATTTTCAACAAATAGCCAATAATCCTTAACAGAAATTTCTCTTGCAGCTATATAAAACTGATTGAGATCAACTATCGAAGGATATTCAGTTAATTTTGATGTGTTTGAAAAATCCGGTTTCCCGACAATTATACGATCTCCTGAAAGTTTTACATACTCAATATTCAATACATTGATATTTTCTGATGTATCATAATTCGCTGATGAAACGGGATCCGTTCCAGTGGAGTCGGGAAGGTTAGGAGGATCTCCTGTCCCGGAGAAGTAGCTTTGTAATAATTCAATA
>JAGLNY010000427.1 GCA_023139255.1 Spirochaetales bacterium | reverse complement strand
TATTTATTGAACACTTCAGCATTCAGGTACTCTTCGTTTTCAACCATTCTCATAACATCCGCATCTGCCCACATATAGGAGTACGGCGTGACAAGTGTCCCATCCTTAAGCATCACTGTCCGTCCAAAGCCCCCTCCGCTTGTAAGGTTTCCACTAGTCTTATCATCAATTATTATTACATCCTCTGTCATGGAAAAGTCCATAAATCCGTCTTCTCTTTCTTCAACCAGTACTGCCTGTACCCCTATTCTTGGATGAACCGATCCTGTGCCTTCGGGCGGAATCTCTCTGACCGTATAGTTAACAAGAAGTCTTCCGTCGGGCAGGTTTACAACCCCCGGATACATAAGCGCAGGAAATCCCACTGCCCTGATCGGCTTCCATGTAATACCGCCATCAATTGATTCAAACAGAATTTCACTATCATAGTGGTCCACTGCAGTTTTATTGTCCATCTTCTGTTCAAACGGCAGTGGGGGATCAAAACTGACATACGCAAGATCCATCCTGGAGAGCATCATAAACCTTCCCGATGGTGAATTAAAGAGTACCGATTCACCAAAAACTCCCCCTCCCCAGGGGTAGTTATCATTATATGTGTACCCTTTAGTATCGGCCTTATGGTTTTTCCATGTCTTTCCCATATCATCTGAGCAGCATGCGTAATCCTTTGCCCCCACGGTTATACCAAGAAAAAGTCTTCCATTAGCCAGCTTGAACAAGTTTCTGGTGTAAGCCATGTTTGCTTTATCAGCCCCATCAAACATTTCATACTTCAAAGGGATGTCCTGCCATGTGTTGCCGCAGTCTGTGGATCTGTACAGCATGTCATACGTGTAATCCTCATCTGCCATTGTTTCCCATGCATAATCTTCATTAGAAAGAAAGTGAGTCAAAACAAAAATGACACCATCAATGATTGTAATTGAGGGCTCATGACCAAAAAATCGCATATGCCGACCCTTTGACCAGGTCCTGCCATCATCCTGGGATTTGTACATAACAGAATGTGTGGTATAAGCCCCCCCCATAGCGGGATCCTCAAAATGCTGGTGAAGCGCAAACAGCACAAGCTCCCCATCAGGCATAATGCCTATATTCGGCTTATAGTTACCCTTGCCTTCAAGTTCTATCAATTCAGCAGGTAGTTTGTCAGTGCCTATTTTTTCGGGATTGATCACTTTGAGATAATAATTTTCCATAGCAAAATTCCTTCCTTTGTGAAATACTTGATGGAGTCATAGTAGTTTAGGAATACACAGCCTGATAGTTACCCCAGTACTATTTTTAATCGGCTTCTCAGATCCTCTGCCTATACACAATATTCTTCCAGGGTACATACTTCAACACCATGAATATATTGCATACCGGGCTTCAATTCTTCAGGACCGGGAATAGAACCGATGGCACGGTACCAATGATATACGCCCTTTTCATCAGAGTGCACAATATGATATTTCATAAGAAAACCAAGAACCTCTTTTGCCCTTTTCTCACTGCCTGAGGCCTTTATCCATGTATCAATTCCCGCAGATGGATCAGGCACACAAAAATGTTTAACAATATCCACCAGGTCGGGAAATTTTTCACGCGTCGCAGGGGTTATCATAATCCGCCCACCAAGATTATATATTGGGTAAGGTGCAGAGTTGTTACGCGCTTGTGTTAAGGAATAGGCAGGGCGGGCCGGGCCTTTACAACCGGCAAGTTTTTCGCCGGATGCCGGTACAAAACTGACCCCAACCTGATAACAATGGTGTATATCAGGAATACGGACTTTATCTTTCAATTCAAACCTGGCAACACCCCCGGAATTCGTTATCCCAATTCGTATATCAGGAGAATCCCATACATTAACAGGATTCATCCTTCTTTTTGGGTCAAACACCCAAACATCTCTTACCTGTAATTGGATTTCACGTCCTGCGACAGCCTTACCATCAGCGGTTAATCTCGCGCTAAAAGAACTAATATATTGAGTTCTATCCTCAGAAAGTTCCCGCTCGAGTGTCAATACTGTAGGTAAAGGCAAAGAAAGATTTGCTTCAAGTTCAAATTCATGGGTGCCTATGAACATATCAATTTCCCCAAAACGAGTGTCCCCGCCATAATGCCAAACAGCAAGGAATTTCCCGTCCGGTAGATTTTCAATAATCGGCTGATAGTTGCACTTAGCCGGTCCTTCTATTTCATACCAGTTCTCCCCAAGGTCATTTGAACAGGAATATACGCCGCCACGCCTTGCCCCAACGATAAGTCCGGCAGGTGTCATCGTAACAGACTCAGGTGTAAAGCCGCCCTGCTTGTTTTTCTCCCAGTCATCCGGGGCGCCCCGATGAATTTCCATCAACGGACCGTTTACCCATCCTGTTGAAGATTTTCTCACAATCTGTCTAACTGCCCGGCCCCCTTGGACAGTGCTGTTAATAAACAGAAGTGCGCCATCCGGTAATTCTACAAAATCAGGTTCCCAGGCT
>JAGLNY010000426.1 GCA_023139255.1 Spirochaetales bacterium | reverse complement strand
GCAAGAGAGGTGTTGTTCGATACACCTAAGAAGATATTCGGTCTTGGGCAAGATTGAAGCAGCTTCAAATGTTCTCTTGTTAAGGGATATCCACTGGGGAAACAACAAGAGATTGGATTATAAAACGGGGGCAGGGTAATGAAAAAACAGACGAAGGTGACAGTAGGAATAACTTCAGGTGATTTTAGGGGCGCGAACAATTCATCCATCCAACAGGCTGTTGACTCATTGGGTGAGTACGGGGGCGTAGTTGAAATACTGGAGGGAACATACGAATGTCTTGACGGCATATATATGCGGTCAAATGTTCGTCTTGTCGGCCAGGGAGCAAAAACCGTCCTGAGAAAATGCGACGGATTGCGGTGCGCCTTAATAATTGACGCGGATTATGGGCAGCTGAAGGTTACCCCCGATGATATATCGGGCTTTCGCATCGGGATGGGAGTAAGTATAGCTGATGATATTTCCAATGCCTGGGCTTTTACTACGGCAAAAATAGTGGGTATAAAGAAAGGTTCGCTTTTTATAGATACACACTTGAATAAGGATTACAGTGTACCGGAAAATGCCTTTATCTCAAATGCATTTTCATTGATAAAGGGATACCGATGCATGAATGCATCGGTAGAAAACCTGGTTATCGATGGTCGTAAAGATACTAACGACAGAATGGATGGTTGCAGGGGAGGCGCTATTTACTGGTACAAATCGGAGAATTGCTCAATTGTAGATTGTGAGGTGCAGGATTACAATGGAGATGCAATCAGTTTCCAGATAACCCGGAATATTTCTGTCATTGGCTGTCATGCTACCGGCAACACATCTCTGGGATTGCATCCCGGTACCGGGTCTGAAAATGTCAGAGTCAGCAATTGCCGCTTCGACAACAATGACAGCGGGGGTTTTTTTCTCTGCTGGCGGGTTCAGGACGGGGTGTTTGAAGATATTCTCTGCGAGAATAACCGTGATTTCGGAATTTCTATTGGGCACAAGGATACGGATAATATTTTCAGAAAATGTATTATGAAAAAAAACGGGAACGTAGGGCTCAGATTCCGTGAAGAACGCGAGGCAAACGGTGCTCATCGTAATACCTGGCATAATTGTGTAATAGAGGACAATACACATATCGGCATTGAGGCAAATGGGGGTACCCGGGATAATACATTTGAGAACTGCACGATAAGAAGCTGCAGTAACAGTCTTCATCCCGTCGCTGTTGTATTAAAGAAAAACGCTAATAATTTCATTTTCAACAATTGTAACATACAGGGCGAAATCAATAATTTGACTGATTAAGATTGTCATCTTCAATTTTGAGTATATTCCGGGTAAAGTGATCTCTCAAAAAGTTTTCTTTACATCAATACGTATTGCCTTTTCTATTGTGGATTGGTATGATTTATACGAATCAGTTGATTCTCAAACGAGCGAGAGAAGCGGAACCATCATGATGGTTCCATTTCCGAGCGAGAGCAGAGGACGCAAGGTGCCATACCCCGCCCCCTTGGGGCGGAATAGAACCGCCAAAGCTGTTCAGGGTTCAGGGCTTGCCCTGGGGTATGATACCTTTCATTTT
>JAGLNY010000425.1 GCA_023139255.1 Spirochaetales bacterium | reverse complement strand
AAAATGAAAACTACAAATCCAAGACTAAAAAAATTACTTAGTAAACTTTCCACCAGTCATTTACTTATAATCCTCGGATGTGCAATAGCGATTGGCGTAGTAATAATACTTCCTTTACCAGGGATAAAATTGAGAAGTTTAGGTTTCTGGCTTTTATTACTCATTTGTCCTGCAATGCACCTGGTTATGATGAAATTTATGCATGGTTCACACAATCATGGTGGTTCCCATGCTCGGGATGTCCAAGAAGTAGAACAGCAAAAACAAATTGAAGAATCTGATCTTAGGGATGAAGGATTATAATTATGGTTCAGGAAACTTTTAAAATACAAGGAATGACTTGTTCATCTTGTGCTGCAACTATAGAAAAAAATGTACAAAAGCTAGCAGGTATAGACATAGCAACAGTGAACTATGCAACAGAAATTCTTACTATAAATTATGATGAAAATAAGTCAAATCTTAGCGATATAGTAGAAAATGTAACGAAAAGCGGGTATTCTGCAAAAAAAATAGGGTATGAGGCAATGGCGGTATCCTCGGAGGAAATTGCCGATTATGACAAACAACAGCGCCTTTTTGAAATTAAAAATTTATGGTACAAACTTTTACTCTCTGGTATATTTACACTTCCACTTCTGTATATTGCAATGGGACACCTTCTTGGATTACCCCTGCCCAACATACTGGAGCCTGGGCAAAACCCTTTAAACTTCGGTCTCATCCAGTTGATTTTAATGATTCCTATAATCATAGCAGGAAACAAATTTTATTCAATCGGGTTTTCTTCACTGTTTGGGGGTCATCCCAATATGGATTCTCTTATAGCAATTGGCACTACATCTGCCATTTTGTATGGAATATATGGTATTTTTCAGATTCAAACCGGAAATATTGCTTATACTGGGGATCTCTATTTTGAAACAGCCGGTGTAATTATAACGCTGATTCTTCTTGGAAAATATCTTGAGAAAAAAGCAAAAGGTAAAACTTCCGAAGCCATAAAAAAGCTCATAGGACTACAACCGAAAACGGCGACCGTAATTCATGGTGGTGAAGAAATTGTCATACCGATAGAAGAAATAGAAGTAGGGGATATTATTCACGTTAAACCGGGAGAAAAAATACCCATTGATGGCCAAATCATATCAGGTAGTACATCCATTGATGAATCTATGATCACAGGTGAAAGTATACCTGTTGAGAAAATACCTGGAGATAAGATCATAGGAGCAAGTATCAACAAATATGGAAGCATCAAATACAAAGCAACAGATGTCGGAAAGGATACGGTGCTTGCACAAATTATCAAACTGGTTGAGGATGCACAGGGATCTAAAGCTCCTATTGCACGAATGGCAGATACCATATCAGGTTTTTTTGTACCTATAGTCATAGGTATAGCAATTCTTTCAGGAATAATTTGGTCTATCACAGGGGCTTCACCAGTATTTTCACTTACTACCTTTATAGCAGTTCTTGTAATTGCTTGCCCATGTGCGCTGGGTCTCGCAACCCCTACAGCAATTATGGTTGGAACCGGAAAGGGAGCAGAGTTAGGCATACTTATTAAGGGGGGACAACCTCTGGAGACAGCACACAAAATTCATACAATCGTTTTTGATAAGACTGGAACCATAACGGAGGGCAAGCCTATAGTTACGAATATTCTGACTGAAGGTACGATAACTAAAGAAAAACTTCTTATGCTGGCAGCCTCTATAGAGAAAAGTTCCGAACATTCGTTGGGAGAAGCAATCGTCAGAGAGGCAAAACAAACCGGATTACCCTTTATAAAACTTGAGGAATTTCAAGCTATTCCCGGTAAAGGAATAGAGGGAAAAATCGAGGGACAGCATATCCTTCTTGGGAACAAAATTCTTATGGAAAACCGAAATATTGATATTATACTACAAAAAGATTCAGATCACATGGCTTCTGAAGGTAAAACACCAATGTATATTGCCATAGAAGGAGAGATGGCAGGAATCATTGCAGTTGCTGATACGGTTAAAAAAGGCAGCTCTAAAGCTATACAAAAACTTCATGAACTGGGGATTAAAGTTGCGATGATCACTGGCGATAATCAGGCAACAGCTAAAGCAATAGCTAGTGAAGTACAGATTGATATTGTTCTTGCTGAAGTCCTGCCCGGGGAAAAAGCAAGGGAAATTGCGAAACTGCAGAAAGGCGGGGAAATTGTTGCTATGGTTGGAGACGGAATAAATGATGCTCCAGCTCTTGCCCAAGCTGATGTTGGAATAGCTATTGGGTCGGGTACGGATGTGGCGATTGAATCCGCAGATATCGTACTTATGAAAAGCGACCTACAGGATGTTGTCACAGCTATTAAACTTAGCAAAAGTACTATTCGAAATATTAAGCAAAATCTTTTTTGGGCTTTTGCCTATAACGCCCTGGGAATTCCAATAGCAGCAGGTCTTCTTTTTATCTTTGGAGGACCTCGTTTAAACCCCATGATTGCCGCGGCTGCAATGTCCCTAAGTTCAGTTTCTGTTTTAATGAATGCCTTGAGGCTTAAAAGATTTAAAATCACCAATAAGATCTCATTAAGGAGCAACGTATTATGAAAAAAATAGTTTTGATTGATGGAATGACATGCCACCATTGTGCTTTTCAGGTTGAAAAGTCCCTAAGGAGCATTAATGGGGTAACAAAAGCCAGGATTCTACTGAAAAAGAAACTTGCAGAACTCGAGTTGAACCATGAAGTTTCTGGTAAAATTATTATGGATACCGTTAATAAAACTGGATATAAGGTGCTCTCTATAGTGTGACGCTTTGCAAGAGTTGCGGTACATGCACAAAAACTGCCCAATGAGCATAGATGTGATGAAAAAGGTTCAAACACAGAGAATGGAAGATTCATACTGCATACTCTGCGGCTCTTGTGTGGATAACTGTACTACAAAAACTATTATCTATTCCTTCGGAACCGTAAAATGAGAGCAGAACACATTATTTGTCGCCATACTCCGGGACAATACAGATGAAAACAAAATTCTCATCACCGGCATTGAGCAGCTGGTGCTCGATACCACCCGGTACATAAGCAGTGGATCCCGGGGTTAACGGGTGGTTTTTACCATCCATGAACAGTGTACCGTGTCCCTCAACAATATACAGAATATGCTGCCAGCCATGGCTGTGACGCGGGGCATATCCACCCTTCTCAAGGGTGAACATTCTCATCACATAATCCTTCCATCCCTGATCAGGACCTACAAGCACCTGTTTTGTAACATTATGGATAGCCGGGTTCTCCAGTCTTTTTTTATCAATCGTATTTCTATGAGATACAAACATATAAACTCCTTCATTTTAGCAGGGCTTTCCTTATTTCACCCTTCATCAATTTCAGCCAGATATTCCCATCTTGCAGCTTTATCCTCAATTAACTTGAGAATTTCAGAATAACGCCTGCTGTTTTCTGCCA
>JAGLNY010000424.1 GCA_023139255.1 Spirochaetales bacterium | reverse complement strand
TCTTCTGCCCGGGCAACAAGAGATTCTTTTGTCTCAAACTGTTCCTCATATGGGAAAAAATCCATCTCATTTTGTAGAAGGTGCGTATTCGTTTTACCCTCTACATTCAGAATAACCGACCCGATTACATGGGGAAGCCCTTCGGCTGAAAGCCCTCCGCCAATCAGAATCAGTATGAGAATACCAAACAGATGAGTTTTTTTCCAAAATATATGTAAAGTCGACAGCATGTTCCGGCCTTCCTTTTATTTGCATATTTCTGAGTATTGAACCATGAATTATATATAA
Source organism: Spirochaetales bacterium (assembly GCA_023139255.1). Taxonomy (GTDB): domain Bacteria; phylum Spirochaetota; class Spirochaetia; order JABMQR01; family JABMQR01; genus JABMQR01. The sequence goes on along the minus strand of JAGLNY010000424.1, from coordinate 4,398 downwards.
AATCAATATGTTGTCTTGCCAAGTTGTGTAAGGATAGAGTAATATATTGCATTATAGAGAAACTCAAGCATTTAAGGATAGAATTTTATGTATACACATAATTCAGATGTGTCTGAAGCTGACCAGGAAATAAGTCTATATGATATAGCACGTATTCTCTATAAGCATAGAAAATTCATACTGATTTTCATTACATCATTTATGATTATCTGCGGAATCTATTTATTCTTTCTTCCTCCTTCTTATGAAGCGCAGGGGAACATGTTATTTTCCATGAAGGATAATAACTACCAAACTCTTAGTGATAATACCATAAAGAATCTTGTTGATTCGTACGACACTGCCCCAATCTACACTATCGACTCTGTAATTGAGCAGATTCAATTACGCCCTGTTCTGGAAACTGTAATTGAGACATTAGGATCAGATTCAGCCGGGACCATAACGTATGAAAAGCTTGCGGGAAATCTCTCCGTCACCTCAAAGGATAAGATGAGTCTTATAGCAATAAGTATTAAAGATGAAAATCCTTTATTTGCCCAGAAAATAGTCAATACAATGATAGACACTTCTATTGCCTTCTACAATAATTTACAGCAGCAAAAAATTGACAGCCAGATTAAATTACTGACTGAAGCAGTTGAACAGGAGCAAATTATATATGAATCTGTTCTTACAGCATTGAATACTTTTTCCCTTACTGATTATTCATTGGAACAAATGAAAAGTGATTATTCACAGCTAACGGCTCTCCAAAGGAGTTATAAAAGTTCTATTGAACAGGAAAGACTCAATGAAACGTACACTCAAATTCTTATTGAGACGGCAACAGAACTTCTCTCACAAACCCCTTCAACAACACTAATTCTTCAACGTTTTGATGAATCAATGGCTGGATATGCTATATTAAAGAATAGTTATGATGTACCGGATGAAGTTCTCATCAATATGCAATATGAAAATTTTATTCCTAATCAGGTGTATGAAGATTTACAGAAAAGAAACAACTCATATCTGCTCGGTATGGCTGAAACTATTAAAAAACGGGACTATTATACAGCAAAACTCACTGAGCTCCAGGATGAGATATCTCAACTCCTTTCAATGATCCAGGTGGCTGAACAAGCATTCGAGAAGCTATCGAATCAAGTAGCAACTTCAAAGCAAATAATTTCCGCGTATGAAGAGACACTTATTGAGGCTAGTGTCGTAAAAATTGCGATAAAAACCGATAATTTACTTTCAATTGCCCATTATGCAGTTCTTCCCGATATCAATGTATCAAACTGGAAAATGCTGTTGGCAATATCCCTTCTTCTCTCACTATTTCTCTGTGTGTTAATTGTTTTTATTCTTGAATCATATCAAAATATGAAATCAGAGCATCTTTTTAGAAAGTTCCCATTACTTGACAAAGCTGATAAATTCAAAAGAGATATAGTGTATTAATGCTAATGAATGAACTGGGATCAACCTCACTCGAAACAGAATAATATTTACTGTCGAACCAATCCCAACACCGTCCCGGAGTTTTAATCCGGAGAACTGAAATGTTGTTAACACCAATTCCAAAAGCACGCTTTTAGCAATTGTTTTACTTCAACGAGTCCTCGAGGATAATTGGTGAGTAGTTCTTTGTCAGGTAGCATAAAGAAAATTCATCCTATTGAATTTTTTCTTTCGGTTACCTTTTCACTTGAGGCAATACGGCGCACGGTTTCATAGCTTGTAGATAAAAATTCTGCGATATCCTTGCGCTTATGCCCCTCCTCAACCGCTCTCACAATAAATTCATTCCGGATATGCTTGGCAGCAGAAGTGCTGAATCTCCCGGATATAATCAGTGAACGAATATTTTCCGGTAATTCCATGCTATCCATGAGACAATTTAGGTATTCGGTTATTTTCTGCTGGTTCTTTTCCAGTTGCTTCTCACCCGTAATCACAGGGGCATCCGGATCCTCGATAAGAGTAATATACCGATTTCGGGCAACTTCCCTATCCTGACCAAAGTAGTGTAAAACTTTTTCCTGTGCAACGACTGAATTGAGATTGTTTCGGATTGCCGGATGGGCACTCCAGCGATATTCACCGGGGTACTTTACGATACCCGCTCTCACTGGATTATGTGCGATATAGCGTAATAGCCGAAATAGATGCGCATTGTTTGTTACTGACCGACTGGAAAACCTGCCGCCGTAAATAGTACCTATCCGGTTATACCGTTTATTGTAATACCGGGAATAATTCAGGTTGAGTTTCTGCATAATGGTACTGATTGAATCATTTCCCATTTCCAGCAGTACATGGTAGTGATTATCCATGAGTGCATAATATAATAGGGAAAAGTCATAGATATCCAGCAGTTCTTCACTGAGGTTGAGGAATTGCTTTTTATCCCTTGTGTCTTCATATATGTAATTCTTATTATGACCCCGCTGGATTATATGGAGCAGTTCGCCTGGATTGGATTCTCTTCGTTTTCTTCCCATGATCACCACCCATTATAGTGCCATTTCCCATCCCCGCAGTATGTAACAGAGGATTCTCCTTCCAGCTCCATTTCCATAAGTACTTCTTCAACTTCCTGTTGATTCTTTTCCATGCTGACTGAAAGTTCGTGTGCAGAGAGCGGGTCTTTTTTCAATGCATCAACGATCTGTTTGTGATTTGGGTTTTGTTTAGCAGGATTTTGGACAGGAGGATTCTTAGTCATTACATAGGGTTTGGCCCCTTTCCTGAAAAGAATATTGTTACCCTGACTTTCCGGTAAGAAAATATTATTGGGTACTGCATAGACAGTTTTCCGGTTCTTAATGGCAGAATTTGCAGTAGTAAGGGTTCCGCTCTTTATCCCGGCCTCAATAACCACAAGTTCATCAATCCAGCTGCTCAACAGTGCATTCCGTTGGATGAATTGATATTTCCTCGCTGTATTTCCGACAGGATATTGGCTTATGACTGCCCCAGTATACGTGATTTGTTCCATAAGACCTTTCTGTTCAGCAGGATAGCAAGTATCAAGACCATGGGCTGCAAATGCATAGGTTATCCCGCCATTCTGCAGTGTTTCGGTATGTGCCATGCAGTCAATTCCCTTTGAAAGCCCACTAACGATAATGGTATTTTTTTCTCTATAATCCCGACAAACCAATTTCGTAATTTCCCGTCCATAGAGTGATGTTTTACGCGAACCGATAATTCCAACTAAAGGCACTGTTTCAGGATAGAGTGTCCCTTTGTAATAGAGTACTATGGGTGAGATGGATTGTTTTGCAACACTTCGATAGTTCTCGTCTGCTATAGTCAGAGTATGGATAGCATGTCGTTCGTTTTCACGCTGCAAGGTTTCACATGGTTTGAGATTCTTATCAAGGATGAGTGATTCAACACCATCATTGCTAAGCACTTGATCTAGTTCGACAATATCTGCTTCATAGATTGCTTTTGGATTACCGTAATATTCGAGGAGTTTTTTCTTCATGTTCAGGTTGATGGTTTTCAGCTCATTTAGCCAGATATAATAGGTTTCCATACTACACCATGTATGTTTTCTTTTCTTTATCGAGATCCCGTGACATCAATCCCTGTATGAGATGCTTTTTCTGGATATCAACAGACTTGTCCATGTCCGCAAAAGTCCGGGCGAGTTTAATGACTTTATGGTAGGTTCTGGCACTGAATTGATGCTTGTCATAAGCCTTTAAGAGTAGTGTCATGGTTTCCGGGGTTAATTGACAGAATTCTTTCATATGGGCTGCCTCCATTTGTGAATTTGTCATAATTTCGCTGCAGTTCAGAAATCTTTTTCTTTGGATTGCTCTTGCCAGCTCTACCTGTTTTTTCAATTCATCCGAGCTTACGCTTACAGAAGTTTCACTGTTCCGGGAAAAATCGACCTTCCCCATATACTTCTGGATGTCGATTCTATCTAAAATAGGTCCGGATATCCGCTGCCGATACCGTTTAATCTCAAAGTCAGTACAGTTACACTTGGTACTTCCGTGATGTCCGCAGGGACAGGGGTTCATGGCTGCCACCAACAGGAAGTCTGCTGGGTAGCAATTGGTATGTTTTACGCGGGCAATGGTGATAATCTTATCTTCCAAAGGTTGTCGAAGTGACTCCAGGGTTCTTCTGCTAAATTCAGGAAACTCATCAAGGAAGAGAGTACCACGATGTGCCAGGGTGATTTCTCCGGGCTTAGCATTCACCCCTCCCCCAATAAGTGCATTGGCAGAAACGTTATAATGCGGAGCCCTGAATGGCCTTCGGGTTACAAGCTGATTTTCACGTAAGAGTCCTGCGATACTGTAGATTGAGGTGACATCGAGAATTTCTTCATCAGTCATATCGGGCATGATGGAGGGAAGTCTTTTTGCGATCATTGATTTTCCA
>JAGLNY010000423.1 GCA_023139255.1 Spirochaetales bacterium | reverse complement strand
TATATTTTAGGTATTGACTGCGGAACCAGCCTGGCAAAAGTGATGATAGTTGACAGAGACGCGATTCAGGCCGGATTTGAAACATCAGAACTGATCACTTTGAAACCAAAAGAGGGATATGCGGAGCAGGATCCTGTGGATGTCTGGGATACTATTTATAATTTGATTCAGAAAGCTCTTTCAAATAATAGTATCATACCTGAGCAGATAGCGGCAATAGGTATTACAAATCAACGGGCAACTACAATTATATGGAATAAAAAGACAGGAATTCCTTACAGTAATGCGGTTGTATGGATTGATAAAAGGGCAGTGTCCTTAAGCAATAAGTCATCTAAAAAAATGGATTCACAGGTAGTTGAGAGAGTCGGTATGTACACGATACCTAATACTTCCGCTATGCTGCTTACCTGGTTGCTGCAGAACGATCCTTCGGTTATAGAAGGAGTGGAGAAGGGGGAAGCCTTATTCGGAACAGTCAATAGCTGGTTGTTGTGGAAACTCACTGGGGGAAAAGTACATTGCTCCGATTTTACGAACATGTCTGTCACTCAACTGCAGAATGCAAAAGAACTTGCTTATGATAATGAAGTGCTCAATTATTTGCAGATTCCGGGTCAAATTTTACCTGAGTTAAAAAGCACCGGAGAAATTTACGGAGTGACTGATGAAAAGCTGTTTTCCGGATTAGAGATACCTATTGCGGGAATGATGGGAGATCAAATGGCTGCGACTTTGGGACAGGGTTGTATAAAAAAAGGCATAGTGAAAGTCACATACGGTACAGGATGCTTTTGTGTTATGAATGCTGGTAAAAAATACATACCTCCCGCAAGCGGTCTGTTCTCTCCTGTGTTATGGGGAGATAAGAAAAACCCCACATATGGACTGGAAGGATTTTTCGAAATTAACAGCGAGCGTATGGATAAAGCGGTTCTAGAAAGGATTGTGTATCAGACTGCCAACATCATAAAAACCATGGAAAAGCTTACAGGCCAGGATATCTGCATTCTGAGGGTCGACGGGGGAATGGCGAAAAATGATTATCTTGATCAGTTCCTGGCTGATATTCTTGGTATTCCGGTAGAAAGACCTGCCATTAGTGAGGCAACAGTGTTAGGCGCAATTTATCAGACCGGGTTAACCATCGGGTTCTGGAGTTCTCTTGAAGAAACTGCTTCCTTATGGAAACTGGAAAAAAGATTTGAACCAAAGATATCCGAACAGGAAAGAGATCAGCTTTATTCAGGCTGGTTAAATGTATTAGAGGTCCAAAGGCTGGATCGGGAGGAAAGCTAAATGGAAGAAAATATTGATTTAAGAATGGCAGAAGCAATTAAATTGGCGAAGATAGCTTTTTTTTCATATTCGTTTGACGGTACAATTCTGGCAATAGACCGTGTGGCGTTCGATTTTTTTGAACTTGAAGGCATATTTAAGGATCCTCAATCGTTGATCGGAAAAAATATTGAGTCACTTTTTGAATATATGGGCCCTAAAGGAAGGATCAGGGATGAGATCAAAGCAATAGGAAGAATATCCAAATTGGAATACGGCATCAGGACATTAAAAAATACAGAAAAATGGGGAATTCATAACAGTTATATTTATATTGACGAAAAAACAGGAGAAGAGGCGATTCAGGTATGTTTTTATGATATTACCGACCGTAAATTGCATGAAAAAGAGACAGAAAATCAATACAAGATTCTTGTAGAAAACTCCATCGAAGTTATCTGGACAATGGATTTGGAAGGTAATTTTACATATATGAGCCCATCAGTGGAAATGCTAAGAGGTTACACTGTTGAAGAGGCAATGAAAATGACACTTGAGGAAACATTAACACCAGAATCTTTCATAATCTCAATGACTGAATTACAGAACTGGCTCTCTAAACCAAATGATGAGTTTCCACAATCATTTACTATGGAATTGGAACAATTTAAAAAGGATGGAACAACCGTTTGGACTTTGGTTACAATCAAACCTATTTTTGATAATGATGGTGAAGTCTTTGAATTACAAGGTGGCACCCGCGATATTAGCCAGAGAAAGGAAAACGAGGCGGCCCTATCAAAGAATGAGGAAAAATATCGCACAATAATGAACCATGTCAATGATGCCTTTTATGCCCATGATTTTAAAGGAAAAATCATTGATGTCAATGTTAATTCATGCAATATGCTTGGATACAAGAAAAAAGAGCTGGTAGGCCAGAATTTATCTATTTTCACTAGTAA
>JAGLNY010000422.1 GCA_023139255.1 Spirochaetales bacterium | reverse complement strand
GCTGCAAGAATAACGGCATTTAGCTTATATCTGGCTATGCTGCACTACCTTGATCCGCCGTCAATTCTGGAACAAATTCGTAATGACAATAAATTACCAAATCTTCTGGTTGCAGGGGCGGAGAGGAAAGGTCGGAACCATTTTCATTCTATCCGGGTTGATAATGCATTTAGTGTATGTAAGGAGGATCTGGGTAGAGTTGATGTTGTTGTTGGTAATCCTCCCTGGGGTGCTCCCGGAAATACTACTGATATAGCCACTAAAGAGCGGCAAAAAGTTATGTTGGATTGGTGTAAGTCAAAATCATATTCCATTGGTGACAAAGAGCCATCGCAAGCGTTTCTGTGGTGCGCATTAGATTTTTTGAAAGATGGCGGCCGTTGTGCCTTACTTACATCCGCCGGGGTGCTTTTTAAGCATGGTTCAAAAACACAAGCGTTCAGGAATGAATGGATGAGCAAGGTTTGTCTTGATGAAGTTTATAACTTTACTCATGTGCGTAAATTCTTTTTTACAGGTTCAATATCACCTTTTGTAATGATTCATTTTACAAAAGAGGAACAGGGAAATAAACCTGTTACATACTGGTCTGCAAAACAAGTTGTTTCCCTTAAGGAAACCCAGGCTGTTTTATTCTCAAAATATGATCACAACTATCTTGTTGGACAGGATCTTACAGATAATAAAACCTGGAAAGTAAATTGGTTTGGGAGACCTGCTGATGCTAGTATTCTGAAGCAACTGGAAAGATTTAATTCTTTGAAAAATTTGAATATAGTAGAAAGTGCTGGGAGGGGGTATCAGACATATTCAAACAAATATAATGGAACAGAGCTTGACTGTGAAAAAACATTAAATAAAATTATTGATAGATATGATAACATCACCTTTTCTGATATTCCTGAGTATGTATATAACTTGGGTCCCATTAATGCGTATACTGGTAAAAAAATTGTTGTAAATGAAGGTATATCAGAAAAAGGTTTACATAAAGGCATAATTTTATCGAGATATGAAAATAACAAATTCAGTTTTTACAGATCAATATATGGTTTAAAACTTAAAACTGAAGATGAAAATCAATATCTATACATACTTGGAATTCTATGGTCATCCTTTTCCCGTTATTACTTCTTTAACACAACCGCGAATTGGGGATTGTGGAATCACAAAATCCTTTTGGACGAATTGCTTCAACTCCCAATCCCAAAAAATTACGATAGAAAGGAAGCAAAGCGAGTTGTTTCTATCGTCAACAAATTACGTAATTATCACCCACAAGAAAAAGACATTTTACATCCTGAGGGTATCCCTATAGAAGAAATTGGAGCACACCGCCGCAAATTGGAAACTGAACTTGATGAGGCTGTTTATGATCTTTATAACTTTACAGAGGAACAGCGTGATTTAATTCGTGATTGCTGTGAAGTCACTCTTCCATTCTTTTATCAGCCCTATAAAAGTGTTGGCGCAATGCCGGCCATTGAGGATGGGGATACTTCCTGGATTCAAAAATATGCTGAGATTTTTGCCCGGCGTTGGAAACCGTATCTGAACAACGATGAAGTTATGCGCGCGGATGTCCAGATTGGCGCGTCCGGCAATATGCTGGCTTTTGAATTTTATCCTGCCGATACCGGTGATAAGTGGGATTTGACACCCAAAGAAGGATCCTGGGATCATATCCTTGAAGAAATTGGCAAGGCACTTCCTAAACCGATGGGAACATCCCAAATTGTTTTGGATGGAGTTGTCCATGCAATCTCTGATGATGCCATCATTATTATTAAACGAAATGAAAAACGATTCTGGACACGCAGCTTAGCCCGTGAAGACGTGGCTTCCACTTTATGTAAAAGGATGCTTGAAACGATGCCTCAAGATGAGGGTGCTGAATAATGGCCCGAAAAGCCGGTACGGTCAAAATGGGAAACGTGCACCTTCGGGTATGATGATTGGGTATATTGTCAGCATGGAATCAACCGTAATATTGGGAAAAGTGAATAAATATCTATCTGCTGACAAATTTCCTCTCTTGAGCTTTTCATTCACCCAAAAAATTATTTCATATGAACAGGAACTAATAAGAAAGCATGTAAAACCGGAAAGATTTAAGCTTATTCACCTGTGGGTGAATTTGAAGTGATAATAAAATTTAGGTAGGGCGGCAACAACTTTTTTAGGTTGATCGGCAATCAATATTTCAGGTTTGTCTTCCAACCCTCCCCCTCCGAAAATCTTCCGGTCTCCTGTTTCCGGCCTCCTGTCTCCGCTTTAGTCCACGGTTTTTAGTGTGTATTTGCA
>JAGLNY010000421.1 GCA_023139255.1 Spirochaetales bacterium | reverse complement strand
CTGGATACTGTAAGTGTTAAAATGGCATCGGAGGTTCTTCAGACAGATATGGCCAATGTTTCCATACTATCCGGGGATACAGATAATACACCATTTGATACAGGTGCGTATGCATCAAGCGGTACATTCTTTTCCGGGAGTGCCTCAAAATTAGCAGCTGAGGATCTGAAAAAACAAATTATTCTGGCAGCTGCAGAGATTCTGGAAGAAAAACCGGAAGAGCTTCAGATAGAGTACCCGGGTGTAGTTGAATCAATGAAAAGCGGGAAAGTATTATCATATAAAGAGATAGCACATACGGTCTTGACCGGCACAGGCAGTGGGCAGTTGATAGGATCGGCATCTTTTACGACTGATGATGCTGCATTTCCTTATGGTGCACATTTTTGTCAGGTGGCGGTGAATACAAAAACAGGGAGCATACAGATACAAAAATATTATGCCCTCCAGGATTGCGGTACTCCAATTAACCCTGAGCTGGCTATGGGTCAAATGTATGGTGGTGTTCTCAAATCTATCGGGCATACTCTTTATGAGGAGCTGGTGCTGAATGAGGCAGGGGAGTGTGTAAACCCGGTACTGCGGGATTACGGTGTGCCGATGATTAGTGAACTCCCTGATATTTTTGAGGCTGTCCTGATTGATACAGATGACCCATATGGTCCATATGGAGCAAAGTCAGTATCTGAAATCAGTACTAATGGGGCTGCACCGGTAATAGCAAACGCTATTCACGATGCTGTCGGTATCTGGATTAGAAGCTGGCCGATTACACCGGAAAAAATCCTTAAAGGGTTGAAGAAAATATAAAAAAATTTGGGGGATGGTGAGAATGGGCAAAAAAACAATTTTCGGGCTTGTTCAGGAATTGAAACAGTTAAACACTAAAAATATGTATCTCAATGATTTTCTGCATACATGGATGAAAAACGATGATGAGATAAGTGCAGTATTTAAGACAGCAGAAATACTCAGGGGGATGAGAGAGCAGAATATTTCCCCAAAGGTTTTTACTAGTGGATTGGGAATCTCATTATTCCGTGATAATTCCACCAGAACGCGATTCAGTTTTGCCAGTGCCTGTAATTTACTGGGACTTGAGGTTCAGGATCTCGATGAAGGCAAAAGCCAGATAGCTCATGGTGAAACTGTCCGGGAAACTGCAAACATGATCTCATTTATGGGTGATGTTATTGGGATTCGTGATGATATGTATATCGGGAAAGGACATGCCTACATGAAAGAAGTTGCAGCAGCAGTTCAGGAAGGGTATGAAGACGGTATATTAGAACAGAGACCAACTCTCATTAATCTGCAGTGTGATTTAGATCATCCTACACAATCGATGTCTGATATGCTGCATGTTATACACCGCTTTGGTGGAGTTGAGAAACTGAAAGGGAAAAAAATTGCGATGTCCTGGGCCTTTTCACCTTCTTATGGCAAACCCTTGTCTGTTCCACAGGGAATAATTGGTTTGTTTTCACGATTCGGGATGGATGTAGTACTGGCTCATCCGGATGGGTATAGTGTCATGCCGGAAATAGAGGAAATTGCAAAGAAAAATGCAGCTTCAAGCGGAGGGACATATAAGAAAGTAAACTCAATGGAGGAAGCTTTTGAAGATGCAGATATTATCTATCCAAAAAGTTGGGCACCTTTTGCAGTTATGGAAGAGAGAACGCAATTGGCTGGAAACGGACAGTTTGACAAGCTTGGGGAGTTGGAGCAAACTTGTCTTGAAAATAATGCAC
>JAGLNY010000420.1 GCA_023139255.1 Spirochaetales bacterium | reverse complement strand
GTTGAATATAGACTGTATGGTCTTGATATCAGCTCGCTTTCCGGGTTTCTGGCAGCAGGAGGGGATGGATTTATCGGATTTTCCACATCAGGGGCTGGTTTTAGATTGGCTCTTGATCCATATATTGGGGTGGGAATTGGAAGACAGTATTCATTATTTAATATTCTCAGGGCAGAGTTGATGATGAAGTACTTAGGTGTAAGCCCGACAGAAGCAAAAGTTCGTGCAGTTGCCGAAGTTTTCAGCATGGCGGCTGTTATACTCAATGAATATAGTGATAATAATTCAGAACGGGTGAAAAACTACTGGAACCAGGTTGCATCAGCTATGGGAATCCCGGACAGAGTGATGGATGTAATTTTTCTTGCCAGCAGCCAGGAATATGCTTTCGAGTTAAACCGGTATAGAAGCCTGAAAAGCGGCATGGAAGCTATGTTATATCTGTCCCTGGAGCCCGTGCTTGATACCAGTTTAACCACTCCTTTTAGTTTTGGCGGGGATATAGGAATGTCCGGTGCAATTAGTGGATTTTTTGTCGATGATGTACTCTATTACCAGGCAAGTGGATCACTCTCAGGAGGGTTCAGTGGTGCTCTATCTGCAAACTTAAATCTATTAGGTAACCTGGTCTATTTCCCTGATGATTATCACTGGTGGGCAGAGGCTGGATTAAATGCCGGTCTTAACATTGGGACTACGACCACTTTTGCTTTGACATTAACCGGTGATATTTATTATATGCTTACACCAAATTTTACCACTTATGCAGAAGCATCGCTTTCAACCAGTTCAATTAGCATTAAGGCAGGCGGTTCTTATAGACTTTGGTAAACTGAGACAATAATAAAAGTGAAAACAAACACACGAATTGGAATAGCTTTCGGTGGCGGGAGTGCAAGAGGATATGCTCATATAGGGGTAATCAGGGCACTGAGAGTAAAAGCAGGAAATCTTCCAGAGTTTGCTGCAGGGACATCAGCAGGGGCATTAATCGCGGCTTGCTATGCAGCTGGCATTCCCCAGGAGGTACTTGAAAAAAGTGCAGGAGATTTTGGTTGGTTCCAGCATGTTATAAGCATTTCGGACACCACAAAACATGTACTTACGTTACACAATGACGGCGGGCTTCTTTCCAATGCTGCCCTTGCAGATACCGTCAATACGTTTCTGGATGGCAGAGGTTTTGATGAATTGCCTATTGATCTTGCCGTCATTGCTGCAGATCTTGATAAAAGAATTCGTGTAATATTCACCTCAAAACGAGCTGCGGAAATATTAAGGAAAAATTTGAAAGTACTTGAAAATTACCTGCCGGCACCTGATGAATTTAGAAATGGATTTACCACAGAAATAATCTCTGATATTAATGATATTGGGTTAGCGGTAAGGGCAAGTTCCGCTGTTCCAGGTGTTTTTCAGCCAGTGGAGATAGGTGACTACCATTTTGTGGACGGGGGTCTTTTAGATCAGGTTCCTGTAGACGTAGTCAGGGCCATGGGTTCCCGGCATGTTATTGGGGTAAGTCTGGGTATGGCAATGG
>JAGLNY010000042.1 GCA_023139255.1 Spirochaetales bacterium | reverse complement strand
TCTACCATTGAACTACGCCCACCATGAAAGCCAGCATATACTGCTGACGAACGAAAAGAACTTTGCCTGAAATCATGATTTTTGTCAAGACCTGATGCCATTTAAAGCAACGATTTAAAGCAGTGTTTGCAATGACAAATATATGAGAGCAAAGATGTTTTTCAGGCTGTATTTGAAGTTATTAATCAGCTGCAGCATGGATAAACACAACCGTTGTTTTCCAGATTATAGTTCTTCTGCATAGAACGTTGGTAAGATGAGAGATAATTTCCTTTTCCCCGATATCAATCTCTTTTTGTCTATCTCCCGAGAATGTTAAAAAAGCCGGGTAATAACTTCTTTTAATCCATTTTTCAAGATCAGCAGGGGAAATCATTTTTTGCTCATTGTATTCATGCTTTTCACTGGTTTGTATGGTAAACCCGCTTCCCGTTATAACCTCTTCCAGCATAGTACTATTCCAATTTGTCATATCGTTATCCGGGTCATTGAAGATTGCCCGTTCAGCATCTATGAGAAAAGTATAATAAGGAGATTCCTTCTCATCCATCAATTGAGACAATCTTGTAGAAGCAGAAGGGATTGCCTCGGCAAGGGATAGAGTCCCGTTTTTAACGAGAAGTGCATGAATTTTCGGCATGATTGAGGATTGACTATGCAGTCTGGAAAATACATTCATTCCGATTATAGATTCAAATACAATGCTCCCTGTGAGTTCCTTGATAGCATTTCCGAGTTCTTTTTGCATGATTATGGGTCTTTCTTCGGTAGGAAAATTCACTGCATAATGAGAAATTACGGAAAAATGATCTTTAGAATCGGTTATGCCGTACACGCCCCCTTCAGGAGTTCTCCTGCATGCCTCCCATAGCAACATACCGAAGTCAGCTTTCAAAACCAGGACCCGGAAATGTCTCTGCAGTTCAATGGATTTGAAAATTCTTTCCCTGATATCTGCAAGTTTATTGCCTTGTCCGGATACCAAACGCTGAATCCAACGCTCCTTATCTTTATCAGGAGGAGAGAATGTAAGTATTTCCGGGAACCCCATAGTATTTGATGCCTCAATCTGGGCTTCCCTGTTTTTCAGGACTTGCAACTGTATTTGTTTTTCAAAACCCTGTTCGGATGGGTGATAAAGGACTTTTCCCTGCAATCCGATGGGGAGATACTGCTGTGCAACCCAATGATCACGGTATGCATGGGGATATAAGTAACCCTCACCATGTCCAAATCCTTTTTTGTCCCTGCTCGCATCCTTTAAATGATTGGGAACCTCACTGTCTTCCTCTTCCTCAACCGCCTTCAAGGCGTCGAAGAAGCCCAGTGCGCTGTTTGATTTTGGTGCAGTTGCCAGGTATAACGCAGCCTGTGTCAGGTGAAACCGGCCTTCGGGAAGACCGACGCGGTCAAATGTTGCAGCAGCAGCTTCCACAATGCCTAATGCAGCGGGATCTGCTAACCCAACATCTTCACTTGCTGAAATCAGCATTCTCCGGAAAATGTATTTCGGGTCTTCTCCTGCACGTACCATTCTTGCGAGCCAGTAGAGTACCGCATCAGGGTCGGAACCGCGGATTGATTTAATAAAAGCACTAATGACATCAAAATGATAGTCACCTTCTTTATCATAAAGGACGACTTTTTTTTGTATACTCTCTTCCGCTGCCTCTTTTGAGATAAAGATGTCGGACCCTGTTTTAGGTGGAAACCGTTCAGGTGTTGTCTCTACAGCCAGTTGAAGTGCATTTAAAAGACTCCTTGCATCCCCATTGGCAATATCCACAAGGTGCTCAAGTGCCCCGTTCTCAAAAGTAACCGAAAATTTCCCGTATCCCCGCTCCTGATCACGAAGAGCCTGTTCAGCTATTTTATTGAGGTCTGTCTTTAATAATTTTTTCAGTTGGAAAATTCTGCTTCTGCTGACAAGTGCTGAATTTACCTCAAAATAGGGATTCTCAGTGGTCGCCCCGATCAGGACGACTGTCCCATTCTCAACCCATGGAAGCAGGGCATCCTGCTGGGATTTATTCCACCGATGAACTTCATCAACAAAAAGAATAGTTTTTGTTCCATGAAAATCAAGGCGGTCTTTGGCCTCTTTGATTGCCTCACGTAAATCCTTGACCCCTGAAAGAACAGCATTCATTGTTGAGAAATGACTTTTTGTGGTGTTTGCAATTACCCTTGCAAGTGTAGTTTTACCTGTCCCGGGTGGGCCGTAGAATATAATAGAGGTAAGCTGATCTGCCTGAATTGCCCTTCTGAGCAATCTGCCTTTCCCGATAATGTGATCCTGTCCTATATATTCATCAAGAATCCTTGGGCGCATCCTATGAGCAAGAGGCTGTGCATGAAAATCCGAAGTAGAAGAAAATAGATCCATTCGGCAATTATAGAAGAGATCAAAAAAAAACAAAAGGAGTCATCTGTAAGTTATACGTTTTTCCTGTAATGCATCAGCTAATGAAGAGAATGAGGGTTTAAAGTCCCGGGTATCAGTGATAAAAAACGACCTGCATCCCACAGAGGCTGGTATATGTGCATCTGATCCTGTTATAATAGTATTATCGTAAGTTTCGTATGCACAAGGAATAAGCAATGATTCTACGGCACTATATGGGAGGTCGGGGAGAAAACCAAGCTGGGAAATTGCCCCGTTTATGAACCGTTCAATGTGTGCCGGAATTACCAGCCCGCCCAGCTCAATAATTCTGGGAATAAGCTCAAAATAAGATATTGATGCATTGCTGAAAAGCACTGGCTTAACTATACCCAGGATAGTATCATATGCATCAACGATAACCTGTTCACCGAATATTCTTTTGTTATTACGTATTACGGGAAGGGTGGACTCAATATAATTCCCGAAGGACTCAGCCGCATCCAATTCCCCAAATAAACAGACTACGTGTATTTCTTTAAGGGTATTAACTTCAAGTCCGAAAATCGGTGTAATCCCTTTTTTGGTACAGCAGGCTTCAAATGCCGGTAGATTCCTGGTTGAATTATGGTCAGTTAATGCAAGGATGTCGATATTTTCTGCTGCTGCGTTTTTCACAAGAACTCTCGGGGACAATTCCATGCTTGCGCAGGGACTGAGACATGAATGGTTATGCAGATCAACTTTGTATTTCATATACTTAAGGGTAGCAGTAGTGGTTTCATGACTCTTCAGAAAAAGCAATCTTCACAAAAATCCTACTTCTTACACTAGAGTCTTTCGTACTTGGTATTATAGACTTTTATCATCAGGAAGACAATCTTCGTGACATATCATTTAATTTCCTGTAGTATAAAAATTATAAATACACTGAATACCGAAGTATATGAATGAGAGATGTACGTGACAAAAAGCTTGCTGATTTGCCTGAGGAAAATAATGCATTATATATGCGGGAGTATTACCAGCCGGTTCATGGCGGGCAGCGTGTCCCGCATACAAGATGGGTGGTGCTGCGGTACCCAACTGAGATAATGGCCTACTCTGCAGGTATGTCTACCCTTGAATTTGAGAAATTTTATTACCGTGTAACTACCGAAGTTGATTTCCCAATGGATAATACTTTATTTGATGAGAAGATCATGGGATCATTTCATTTTACACCGGGGAATGCGTATGATGACTGTGATAATGGTAACAAAAGTGCTGTGTACTGGGATCTTGCAGCAATTCAGACGCCTGAATATGGTGGAGGAGAGATTTGGATTGATGGGAAACTTATACGGAAAGACGGTGTTTTTCAACACGAAGCTTTCGCGGCCCTCAATCCTGATAGATTGATTTAGTATGTCTACTTATTACCGCTTCTCAAAAAAAATAGTTGTGATCTCTGTCCTGATTTTCAGTATTCTCCTGTCCGTATCCTGTATGACCGATGTGCCGGATACATCAGAAACACCGGAAACCGAAAAAACAATACTAATGAATAAAACTTTCGAAATGCAGCTGGGTGACGAGACTTTTATTGTTGAAGTTGCAGATACCGTTGATTCGCAGCATAGAGGGTTAAGCGGGAGAAGCGGACTTCCTGAGAATAGCGGGATGCTTTTTATTTACCATACTGACAGGAAATTGACTTTTTGGATGAAGGATACAAATTTGCTCCTGACTATTGCGTTTATTCTTGAGGATGGTACTATTGTATCAATTCAGGATATGCGTCCCAACAGCAGTTTATCTGTGCAGTCAGAGGTTCCGGTCAGGTATGCACTAGAGCTCCC
>JAGLNY010000419.1 GCA_023139255.1 Spirochaetales bacterium | reverse complement strand
CCAGATGTTGACAAATTACTATCAATTTTACAAACATCACGACCCGCTATAGGTAATAAAACTACTACTGTGCAACCATTTAGGTCGATTGCTGAAAAATTACTTACTTTGGGAATAGAAAAATTTGATGCAAATGGGACAGATCCGATTACTCAGGGACCCTTGTATATAAGAAGCAGTATATAAACAGTAATTTATACGATTCCACTTTACTTTTACCCTATTTATTACGATATAATATAGTGAAACAGGTGTAGAATGGAGGATTACATGAGCTTGGGTAAAATGGATGCTGATATAATTATTGTAGGCGGAGGTGCTGCCGGTTTAACTGCTGCTCAGTATGGGGCAAGGGCAAATCTCAAAACTTTACTGATTGAGGAATTGGCTCCTGGCGGACAGGCTCTGGTAATAGATGATCTTGAAAACTACCCTGGATTTCCGGAAAAACTTTCAGGTTTTGAATTCACACAGCGATTTACACAACAAGCACAAAATTTTGGAGCAGAAATCCTCAATGCTACCGTAAACTCAGTTGAAAAGAGTGATGATATTTTTGTTCTCAACACCTCAAAAGGAGAGAAACGTGCGTACTCGGTTATTTTGGCAACTGGTGCAAAACACAGAAAACTGAACGTTCCTGGCGAAGAAGAATTAACCGGCAAAGGAGTTTCTTACTGCGCCACCTGTGATGGTCCTTTTTTCAAAGGCAAAAAAATGCTGGTTGTAGGCGGCGGTGATGCGGCCTGCGATGAAGCGATGTTCCTGGCAAAACTTAGTGACAAAGTTGTCTTGATTCACAGAAGGGATCGGTTTAGGGCACAAAAATCTCTTGCAGACCGGGTTGTTCATAATGATAATATAGAAATACGGTTAAGCCATGAACTACTTGAAATATCCGGAGATGGGAAAAAAGTATCAAAGATTAAATTGTTAAATAAAATTAACAACTCAACATATGAAGAAGAATTTGATGCAGTCTTTATATTCGTAGGGTCAATTCCCCAAACTGCTTTGGCTGAGAAAACAGAAAAAGATGAAGCTGGTTATATTATTACAGATCAGAATATGCAAACAAACATATCAGGCCTTTTTGCTGTTGGAGATGTGAGAGCCACACCTTTCAGACAGCTTGTTGTTGCTGCCGGGGAAGGTGCTATAGCAAGTCATCGCGCGTCACACTATATCGATGGACTTGAGGGACAGCAATACATTTGAAGTTTTTGCACCAAAAACTTGACGCGTGAATGTATACATGCTCTAATTTAATATATGAAAATATTAATGATCTCCAGTGAAGCTGTGCCATATGCAAAATCCGGGGGTTTAGCCGATGTAGTAACAGCTTTATCACGTGAGCTGGTAAAAAAAGGTCACGATGTTAAAATACTCATTCCTCAATACGGCTTCATACATGATTCTGACCATGAGGTTCTCCCGTGGAATATACATATAAATATTGATTCCTTCGACACTACCTTCAGAATAACTAAAACTGAGCTGCATCAAGTTGAATTCCTCTTTCTAAAACATCCACTGTTTACAAAGTTTAAGGGAATATATGGAAATCCCGGTTCTCCCTCCTATTCAAACAATATGTATAGATTTACTTTGTTTAATTATGCTGTATTTGAAATATGCAGGAGAGTGAACTGGTATCCGGATATTTATCATTGTCATGATTGGACAACAGGACTTCTCCCGGTACTTTTAAAAAAAAGCAGGGAAAAATTGTTTAATAATGCGGCCAGCATTATGACAATTCACAATCTTGCATATCAGGGTGTCTTCTCAAAACACGATATCCACTTAACAAATCTCCTGACTGATGATCTCTTTACAACTTCCAACCGGACATCACATAAAATAAAAGAGATTAACCTGCTTGCTTTAGGTCTGCTGCATGCTGATCAGATCACTACCGTATCACCAAATTATGCCTCTGAAATTCAAACTCGTGAATTCGGGGAGGGACTTAATGACTTGCTGAATAAGCGATGTAATGATTTAACTGGAATTTTGAATGGTGTCGATTATACAGAATGGAACCCGGAAAGTGATCAACACCTTCCTGTTCATTACACATCCAGTTCACAAAAAAACAAAACTGTCCTGAAAACAGAACTGCAGCGGCAAATGCGGCTGACAGAAGACCCGGACATACCAATAATAGGTATGGTTTCACGTCTTGTTGATCAAAAAGGATTCAGGGAATTGTGCGGCAGCAATCCTTCCGCACTCGAGAGAATAATAACGGACTTCCCCTTTCAGGTAATAATTCTCGGGACCGGGGATAACGAAACTGAGGAGTCATTAGCTGATTTGAATAGCAGATTCCCTAATTTATCTGTCTCATTAACTTTCAACAATTACCTTGCTCACCTTATTGAGGCAGGATCAGATTTCTTTCTTATGCCAAGTAGATTTGAGCCTTGCGGACTCAATCAAATATACTCATTGCGTTACGGTACAATACCTATTGTGAGGGAAACAGGCGGTCTGGCTGATACTGTAGAACCATTTTCAGACGATTTCTCCAGAGGAACGGGTATTGTGTTTCAATCAATGTCCGATGAAGCAATATACCAGGCTTCAGCACAAGCAAATCGGCTCTGGTCTGCTACAACACAGAATCAAAGAATAAATATCCGCAAACGTTGCATGGACAAGCGATATGAGTGGGAATCATCAGCAGATTTATACATTGAGATCTATAAAAAAGCTTTATTAAAGGGGTACCATTATGAATGACGGGACATTGGCTATTGTTCTTGGCGGAGGAAAAGGTACACGTCTCATCCCACTGACAAAGGATCGTGCAAAACCAGCAGTTCCTTTTGGTGGAAAATACCGGTTGGTAGATATTCCCATATCAAACTGTATAAACAGCGGAATAAAAAAAATCTACATTCTCACACAGTTCAACTCTGCATCCCTCCATAACCATATTTCCAATACCTATATTTTCGATACATTTTCCCAGGGATTTGTATCAGTTCTTGCTGCAGGGCAGACCCCGCAAAATGAGGACTGGTATCAGGGAACAGCTGATGCTGTCAGAAAAAATATTATGCATTTTCATGACCAGCAGCCGAAATATTACATTATTTTATCCGGCGACCAACTCTATCGCATGGATTACCGCGAAATGCTTAAAACACATAGAGAGAGTAATGCTGAGTTAACTATTGCGGTTAAGCCTATATCCAGGAATGAGGCAACAGGTCTGGGAATAGTGGGCACCGATAAAACCGGGCGTATTGTCTCTTTTCTTGAAAAACCCCCCATAGATATGGACATTTCAGATTATAAAGCTCCTGGAAGTATTTTTGAGGCAAATGGGATTGATGCTCAACTGAATTTTGGCAAAGAATATCTTGCATCCATGGGAATTTATATTTTCAACGCGGAAGCTATGGAAAAAGCGCTTGATAACAATAGAACCGATTTTGGTAAAGAGATAATCCCGGAAACCATTCATAAAGTCAAAGTCCAGACTCACATATTCAATGATTTTTGGGAGGATATAGGAACAATAAAATCTTTTTATGATACCAATCTCAACCTCGCATCACTCACCCCGGATTTCAACTTCTACGATGAACTGATGCCGATCTATACACATAGAAGACATCTTCCAGCAACTAAAGTCAATTTCTGCACTATAAGCCAGTCACTTACAAGTGAAGGCAGTATTATAACAAATGCTTCAATAGTGAACTCAATTATTGGTGTGCGTACCCTTATTGAATCCGGGGCTAATCTTGATGGTGTATACTGCATGGGCTCCAATTATTATGAATCGGACGAAGAAAAACTAAATAACAAAAAGCGCGGTATACCTAACATAGGAATTGGCCGTGGTACAATAATTCGCAAGGCTATTATAGACCTGAATGCAAGAATCGGGGATGGATGCCGTATTGGTATAGATACTTTTGACAGGGTTGATGGTGTGTATGAGTTTTATCATATATGTGATGGAATAATTGTAATACCCAAAAACGCAATTATTCCAGCCGGTACAGTTGTTTAGATTTTGTAATAAATTTTTGTAGTAATTGGGTCGTTAAAGCAGAACTGCACCAGGAAACAAAAAGTGAAATAAAACAACGCACAAAGTAGCATATCCTAATAACTTTTTGTTTTTATAATAAAAAGTTTGCACTTTAATAAGCGGATCAGAATCTGAAAACACATTTTCATTTTCTGAATCGCCCGCGGCGGAATCATCTTCTGACTTTTTTTGCTTTCTTGTTAGGTCAAAAGCAAAGAATATTGCCAATGCAATAAGATTAACTGCAGGCAGAAAATCACCAATTACAACAGGACCCGGACTTGTGGGACTTATCAGTTTTAAAATTCCGACAACCGCAGTAAGGACTATTAATACTATACTGAATGTCTGATTAACAAAATGTATTTCTTTTATCCTCAGTAATATATTTACTTTTTCACCATACTCATCTGCTAATAAAACAGCGGCACCATACAGCATGAAAGCCAGAGCCAGAACGTAAAACTGTATCATTTCTTTCTCCCGTAATTAATAGTATAAGCTTAATCCAAAGACCGCTACAGGTCAAGTAATATCAAGTAACACCTTTTGCTCAAAAAATATATTATTGTTTGATTGCCTATTTGTCACATCACGCTAAACAAACATATCCATTAAAAGATACATAATAACGCAGACAGTAGACCGGAGACAGAAAACTGGAAGACCAATGCCGTCTCCTGTCTCCTGTCTCCTGTATTTGCACAGCAAATGCCAAGACCAGTAATCTGGTCCGGCCTCCATCCCTTCTATCTTGCAAGTGAGGATATTATTGTCAGTAAATCTTCAGAAGTAAAAATTCCTATATCGTTATATGCAGTTTTACCCGCTTTCTGATGAAAAGCAGCTCCCAATCGAGCAGCTTCAAACTCATCTGTTCCTTGTGCAAGCAATCCTGAAATCACCCCTGCCAACACATCACCTGAACCTGCAGTACCCATCGCAGGATTCATTCCATCAATAACCGCAAATTCTCCTTTTGCTGAAGCAATATACGTAATATGAGATTTATATACTAACGTACAATGATTCTTAACAGCATATTCCCGAACTGCAGAAAAAATTTTCTCCGGATGCTCCTTTGTACTAACACCTGTCAATCTCAGAAATTCTCCAGGATGCGGCGTAAAGACACATCTTCCATTATGATTCACAAATCCCTTCTCTTTTGATAGTTGTGAAAACAAGGTAATACCATCAGCGTCAATAACAGCAGGAAGTCCTGATTCCAGGATTTCCCTGAGCTGTAGAATTTGTCTATCGCCGGTACCCCATCCAGGTCCTGCAAGGAGTGTCGAAAACTTCTCTGATAACTCCTTTGCCGGTACTATCTCCTGAAATGCAATGGGTTTAACTAATAAAGAGGCTGTCCTGCCTGCTGCTGCAGGATACACATCAGGGTCTGCAAAAAGAGATACCAAGCCAGCCCGCATCCTGAGTGCAGCGTTAGATGCCAGTACTGCAGCCCCGGTCATGCCTGAAGATCCGGCAAATACACCTACATGTCCTTTTGTGTTCTTATAATTATTCTTCGGCATCTCCGGCAGTTGTATCGTATCAAGAGGGATTAAATGCGCCTCTGCCTCTGCCTGCTCAAGCAATGCAGGGGGAAAGCCGGGATTACGACAAACAATTTTTCCGCATTTCACTCTATTGTGCGGATAAAACAGGACACTTTTTGGCAATCCCATAGTTACAGTAAAATCTGCTTCCAATGCAACTGTCCCGTCACCTCCCCTATCGTACATACCGCTTGGCAAATCTATTGAAATTATAAACAGTTTTTTCTTTTTTTTCTGCCTTAGCTGCAGGATGTACTGAGTTGCTTCGAGTGCGGGTCCCCGGATATCCCCGGAAAGACCTGTCCCGCTGATCCCGTCAATGAGAAAATCGGATTCATCCAAAACTAAAAGCGAAGCAGGTGAACCCCAGACATGAAGAGGAATCCCAAGAGTTTCACATATTTTCTTTTGCCTCTGCATTATTTCATTGGTTTTATCTCTGATAAGTATGATTGAAATATTTCTGTATCCTCTGACCACAGCAGCACGAGCCGTTACAAGCGCATCCCCCCCGTTATTTCCCGGACCTGCAATTACGGTGATGCGGCTCACCTCTTTATCCAGTACTGTGTCAACCTTAACCTGACGCTCTGACACTAGCGGATTTAATTCCTTCATCTGTTCTTCCAGAACATCAAGCACCGCTATGCCGGCTTGTTCCATGAGAACCAATCCTGGGATAAAAAATTCCTCTTGTGCCCTATGGTCGACGTGTGTCATGGTTTCAGAAGTAACAATCTTCACAATTTTCTCCTGACGGCAATTTCTTATCCGGCAATATCGGCCAGACAATTGAGATTATTAGTGTTATCTTATACTATAGAGATGAATAATGACAGAGAGATTGGATTAGTTCCAGTGCAGGATGCAGAGGCGCGGCTTTCCATACGGGGAAATTAATGGCAAAAAACTCAATAATTAAAAAAATATTTGGTACAAAACAAGAACATGACCTCAAAAAACTGGTTCCTGTACTGCATGAAATAAATTCATTTGAATCGTGGGCAATTTCACTAAAGCCTGAAAAATTCCCCGACATAACTGCAGAGTTAAAAACCCGGCTTGAAAAAGGTGAGACCCTGGATGATATATTGCCTGAGGCCTTTGCCCTGACCCGTGAGGCTGCAAGAAGAACTCTGGGGGAAAGACTCTATGATGTGCAGATGCTTGGCGCCCTGGTGCTTCATCAGGGAAAAATCATGGAAATGAAAACCGGTGAAGGAAAAACTTTATCGTGTGTACCTGCCGCATACCTGAATGCCCTGCCCGGTGATGGGGTTCACATTGTAACTGTCAATGAATACCTTGCAGAACGGGACGCGGATTGGATGCGTCCAATATACTCATACCTGGGGCTTGAAGTTGGTGTAATTCTATCGTCACTGGATAATGAGGCACGAAAGCATGCGTATACCCGGGATATTACCTATGGTACAAATAATGAGTTCGGTTTTGATTATCTTCGGGATAACATGAAACTTGATGCCGGGCAGAAACTTCAACCAAAACATTCCTATGGCATAATTGATGAAATTGACTCTATCCTGATAGATGAAGCTAGAACCCCGCTTATTATTTCCGGTCAGGCAGATGATGATACAAAAAAATTCTTTGATGTTAACCGAATTGCTCCCAGCCTTAAGGAGTGCGGAAAAAATCCTGAAACCGGGGAATACCTTGAGGAACCGGATGAGGATTATCAGTTAGATGAAAAATCCAGACGGGTTACCTTCACAAATAGTGGAATGGATTCTGTAGAACGGCTTTTAAACTCACGGGGTGTTTTTAGCGGTTCAATATTCAGTGATGAAAACTTTGAGTATATTCACTATGCAACTCAGGCAG
>JAGLNY010000418.1 GCA_023139255.1 Spirochaetales bacterium | reverse complement strand
CGGTCTGCGGTCTGCGGTCTCCCTTTTTCAACTCTTATCCTGCAATATCAGCTGGATAAAATCTTTCAAGCGGCTATTGTCATGTGAGCCGGCTGGTACAAAAACCCGGATTTTTCTCAGGCTGTCTGTGAAACTCCTGATTACAGGAGCTGAAAAAACAGGATCGGTTTGGGAAAATGTTTTTATATCTCCATCTTTACCAATTACCGGCAGGCTTGCCTCAAATGAAATATTCTCCGGTATGTCAATTATTAGATCCCAGGGGTTATATCCACAGGAAAAGGAGTCGTTTATTTGTGATGTGAGATTTTCTTCCAGTTCTGTTCGTGCAGTAAGATCCTGAAGCTTATTATGCAGTATGTTTTGTGGATCAAAAGGAGTTTCATACACACAGACCATCAAATCCCTATGCATGACCCGCTGTATGAGTTCCAGGGATGTGCATTTGCACGTACTGGAGCTGCAAAGAGTATTAAAAGATTCATCATCCAGGCCGTACAATTTTTCCGGGGTTAGTACTCCATCAGCCAGAGCAAGGATAAGGGCTTTCTTAATCATTGCAGTGGCATTTCGCACAGTTCGATGCCAGTATACATTTCGGTACATCAGGTATTTTGAGAATAGCAGATGCTCTATAGCCCCGATGCCGTTTTCCTGGATTCCCAGTGCTCCGTCCTGGATAATTCTCAAACGGTCAATAATAAAATCAACATCCTGAAGGCCGTAAGGGACCCCGCAAAAATAGGCGTCCCGATTGAGATAATCCAGCTTATCCGGATCCAGAGTGCCTGACAGGAGATTTCTGTAGAATAGAAGTTCCTTATCGGTACTTGGTGTCGATGTATCAATTATTGCTGCTGTCATCTCAGGATCAGCACCAACATGCTTTTGTAAGGATGTATAGATTGTTTTGTCAGAAAGAATGATCTCACTCCCCAGTTTCTCATGTTCTTTCAGGGGCAGTTCTTTCAGCGAATGAGCAAATGGAAAATGACCAAGGTCATGGAGCAGGGCTGCAGAAAGAAAACTCTTTATACCATTCAATGTGAAACCGACTCTGTTAACATCACTCTCATGAGATAAAATTATAAGGGAAGTAATCTCTTTTTTTGCAGTCTGGAATACTCCCAAACTATGATTTAACCGGGTATGTACCGCTCCCGGGTAGATATGAAAAGCAGGTCCAAGCTGCCGGATTCGTCCCAGCTGCTGGAATTTCTCAGATCCTATCAGTTGAAGGAGACCAGGACTAAGGTAGATATTTTTCCATAAGGGATCACGTACAGGTTCTGTAAAATGTCTTTGTAAATAGTTGAGAATTTTTTCCTTCATAAAGGGAATACTAAACAAAGAATTTATTGGTGTCCACCCCGTCCTGGATATTTATTACCCTGGGTCAATTTCAAAAATTGTCTTGTGCAACCTTATTAATTCCATTACTCTAAATTATGTATAAAAAAATGACAGCAGAATTATTCGAACCAATTGAAAAGAAGTATCAACTGGCTGAGTGTCCAGTATGGGATGAACGGGAGCAGGTTTTGTGGTGGGTCGACATTCCCGGGCAACAGCTCCTGAATTACAATTGGTCTTCCGGGCAAACCCGATACCAGAATTTAGATAAACAAATCGGGATGGTACGATTATGTGATGATGATTGTCAGGTAATAGGGCAGGGCGGTCAGCTTATGTTACGTCAGGCGAATGGTACATTAAGCCCCCTTCTGGATCTTGATATTCCAGAAGTACGGTTTAATGACGGCGCCTGCAGTCCTGATGGCAGGCTTTTCGTAGGAACGATGCGCTATGATGGTGGAAAGGGGGGTGGTAATTTTTATCGAATTGATAAAGATAAGCTGACTCTGCTTATTCCCGGAGTTACTATCAGTAACGGCCTGGCATGGTCGGTGGACAGCAGATTTTTCTATTATATCGATTCACCAACGAAGAAGGTGGACATGTTCGATTATGATCCGGAAAATGGAGAAATTTCTCATCGGCGTACAGCGTTTTCATTAGGGGAGTATGATTGGGGAGTACCTGATGGGATGTGCCGGGATGATGAAGGAAGACTTTGGGTAGCAATTTTTGGTGAGAATTCGCCGGGAGAAGACGGGCGGGTAATTTGCATAGATCCGGTAAAGAATGAAATTTGTATTGAAGTAAAAATTCCATTTGCAAAGCGTGTAACCTCATGTACATTCGCCGGACCTCTTAGGGATACATTAATTATTACTACATCTTTTAAGAAAGACTTTACATCAATCAACAGCGGGCGTCTGTTCATGCTTCAACCCGGGGTAACCGGATCGATCGAAAATCGCTGGATAAAAAGATAAATCAGGGCTTGAAATGTGAGTTTTGCCTTTGGAAGTGGCTACAATAATTTTGTGAGGAATTTCAAGAGTGTT
>JAGLNY010000417.1 GCA_023139255.1 Spirochaetales bacterium | reverse complement strand
GCCAAGGAAGCCGGAAATAGAGTGAGCCGGTCTTTATTACCTTTTCCAGCTATAATACTTATACAATTTCTTTCAATATCTATATCTTTTATACGAAGAGCTAAGCATTCCTGTAGTCTCAATCCACCACCATAGATAATACTTACCATGAGGATATAGGGATATTGTATTGTGGAAAATATTTTCTGAATTTCATTGCGTGTAAGTACAACGGGCAGCCTTTTTGGTATTTTTGACCGAATAGTATTTTCAAGGCCGCTAATTTCCTTTTTCAGAGTGTTTTTGTAGAAGTAGAGGATAGCATTGAAAGCCTGGTTTTGGGTTGCTGCAGCAACACCACTGTCAATGACCAGGGATGTGAGAAATTCACGGACTTGGGATGAATCAAGGTCGTCAGGTTTAGTGTTTTGTGTATGTACCAGAAACCGTTGAATCCAATTGAGATAGACTTTTCTGGTACTAATTGACTTATGTTGGAGTTGTAGAACGCGTCGTGTTTCCGATATGAGTTCTTGATCCAGGGATTCTCTTTTTATCATACTATCAGTTGGTGTCTGATGGTTTTGCTCAATTGTTTGGTTGCGCTTGTTTATATCTTGATAGTGCATGTAATGTTGTACAGCCTTAAAAGCCTGCTGTACCTGCCAAGGCTGGAACCGGGTATTTAATGAGCGGGTGAAGGTTTGTAGTAGATTCTCAGCATTCGGTTGAGCAGCTATATGAGTTTTCCAGGCAACTACCCACTGGTTGTAGAATGGGATGTACTTTTCTGGGACTCGGGCTTTAATTTTTAGATATTGTGTATAGTCCATTGTGTGATGCAATCCTTTGATGATGACCTTTTACTATTATATACTGGAAAAACAGAGCGAAATATTCAAAAATTCTGAAATTTCTGAGGCAGGATCAATCTGAAAATAATACATGCAAGAAAACTAATCTATATTCAGAGTTATACGGCAGGAACTGAATGTAACAGGGTGCATGCAGGGGTTATATGCAAACCCATTTAATGCAATAATAAATCATTGCCCTTATCCGACAAAAAGGGCAAATAAATTATGTTATGCACAAAAGGTACATTCATGAGTGACATCAACAAAATACAAATTATACACGACGTTAAAGAAACCTTTAACGTAAGTGAGAATCACCTAAATGAACTCGTAAACCAAATCGGAAATAATGATTTCAAAGAGAATATAGAGCGGTTCTTTCAAGGTTACAAAATAGAAGACATATACTCTTATATTCAAGGGGCACTTCCGTGGGTTTCGTTAATTCACGGTCTGCAACAAAATCAATTTCCTTTATTATCTAAAGAAAAGTATCAAGTTCCAGATTATCTGTGCATATTTGAAGATGCTAATAAAAATGAACATCCTGTTTTAGTAGAAGTTAAGTCTGTGAAAGGCGATAAGAAATCTATAGAACTTATGAGGCGCCAAGTAAATGCTCTCCAGTCCTATGCTGCCGTCATGAACCTACCATTACTTATTGCTATTTACTGGGTAAAATATGGCTTTTGGACGCATGTTCCAATAGATGTTTTTGAAGAGAAAACAAAAAAATACAAAATCACACTTGAAAATGCGTACAAATCTGACGTGTCACCTATTTTCGGCGATATATCATTCGTGATCAATAAGCCAATATATAGAAAAACAACTTATGGCACTGCAAGTGGAGAGGTTCCAGTTCATGAGAAATATGGAGCTATCGTAAAGGATTCAATATCTTCAGATGGAATAAACTATGTCGACATAACACACCTTGATTCGGCGATTATTGATGCTTTCATTAATATGGATGTTGAGTCTGAAAATATCAATAATGGAGAAACTGTAGTAATTGAAAAATCTAAAGGGCATTACGTGGTCAAACTTAGCAACTGGGTTATTAGACATCTCAGCGTATTTGGCGTTGAGCCAAGTTTTGAGTATGCAGACATTTCAAGAAGACTAATCATTGAACTGATGAAAAAAATCAATATAACTATTTCATATGCTATTCCATCAATTGCTGATAACTGCACAAATCACTTATATAATATAGCATTTTCAAATACATTTGTATTAAGTCGTTACAAAGAAGTACATGGGACTAATAATGCATAACAAGGCAAATGCACTCGGACGGTTAAAAGCGGCTCGGCTTTCGCTATGCTACAGCCACACCACTTTTAACTGCCGGTGTTTTGCGACGTTACGCGCATAAGGAGTTTTGATGCGAGTTTATTATTTTACCAACGCCAAACATGGTCTAGATAACATTAAAAGAAAAAGGGTGAAAATTTCTGACTTTTCGAATCTTAACGATCCGTTTGAGCTGCTAGGTGTTGAAATGTCAGACAAAGAAGTCAGAAGAGCTCTGCAATTTGAAAAATTAATAATCGCAAAGAGTTATGGTTTAATCTGCTTTAGTGAAAGCAAATACGATCCTGTTCAATGGGCACATTATGCTGATAACCATAAGGGAGTTTGTTTGGGTTTCGATGTGCCAGATCAAAGATTAAAGAAAATAAGATATGTTTCATCAAGACTTTCTAAATCAATCCTAAATGAGAATGAAAAAGTAGAAAAAATTTTAACGACGAAATTTAAACATTGGAAATATGAACAAGAGCATAGGCTAATAATAGATATCACTAAAAAAGAAAAAGAAAATGGTCTTTATTTTGAAAGTTTTTCTAGGAGTCTGTCGGACTTTGACC
>JAGLNY010000416.1 GCA_023139255.1 Spirochaetales bacterium | reverse complement strand
GAGCCCTGTGGAACCGGCCCCGGAAAATCCCAGGGCTTCCCAGCCGCTGCCGATGGCATACGCCTGCCCCGGCCCTAAAACAAAACCCAACGGCAGTGAAAACCCTATAGCAGGAAAAAGATCCGGCATAACAGTCGATATCAATGCAAATGTTATCAATAGTCCGAGAACGCATTGCAATCCATACTGGGAGAGGATTCCTACTGATGTAGGGAAAATTCTTTGTCTCACAGATTTGGGTGCTTTCGGGGTTTTCCTTAGCGTCATAGCTATAAATGATATATTTAGAAGATGATATACAAGTTCACCCAGAAAATCAGTCTCAAGCGCTATTGCCGGTGCAATATAATTATAGAATATCAACAGGATAAATCCGGCTGTCAGCGCATTTGGTATCAGAAATTTCTGAAAAAACCTGACACGCGACCTAATAAACGTAGCTGTCAGCAAAGAACATGATAATATCCCCAGATGAATAATGTATGTCCAGTTAAAATTCATTGTAAATCCTCCTGTTAACATCCTGTTTGAATTGAACCAATTTTTAAAAAAATATTTTAGTAAAAGAACGTAATTCCCGTTTTTCAAGCATTCTCAGCAATTATCCCTGGATTAGGATCACTAGTATTTCCAATCAGCACCTCTTGAATACATTCATACATGGATAAATATTTATATGCAGAGCTTCTTGGCGGCGGGAATTTAAGTCTATAGAGAGTGTTTTCATAATAAAACTCAAAAACCCGCTGGAATGCAACACTTACTGATTCCAGTTTGTCATAGGAGAATTTAAAAATTTTGTCATTTTGAACCACAGTCAAACCGTTTATATCCATTATCACATCGGCCTCTCCGAAGTATGCAAGCTGCTGCTCCCGGTATCCGCTGCCAAAAAGTGCAGTATCACCGATAAATATTGGTTTACCGTTGTTCCAGTACCCTGAACGGATTCTTTTCTCAATCTCATTCAATTGCCAGCTGTTCCATTCAGCAACTGTAGTAAAAGAAAACCCTTCCTTCTCAGAACTGAGAAAACCATACTCATCCATATGGACATCCAGTTTGCAATGCCTGCATGTAAGGTTATTCTTATCAGATACCATTGAAACAACACTCCCGCATGATGGACAAATGTATAGGACATGTTCAAGATACTCAGCCCTTCTTCTCCCCTTAAATCGTATCTTATGTGTTCTTTGAAACTCATGAGCATCAAAATTCAATGCATCGGTGAGCAAGGAATAGATTTCATCATTACTTTTCCCGGCATAAGTTTCCGGCATAATAGGCTCTTTAAACGAAAGAACCAACTTCCCCGGTCTGCGCCTGTTCGACCATCTCGGCAACGTCTGATAACCGCCTTCAAGAATACAGATCACTACTGGAACTTTCAGCATGCGTACAAGTTTGGCGGTCGAGTAATAGAGCGGCAGGCTGATACCATCCCAGGTTCTCTGTCCTTCAGGGAATAATCCCACAATACCCTTATTTTTTCTAATTATCTGGGTAATTTGTTTTATGGTGTGATAATCAGAACGTGATTTCGATTTTGATATTGAACCAACCAGTTTCCTTAACAAATACCCGAGGACCGGATTCCTGAAAAGAGTATCACCCGCAACCCACTGAATAGGTTTATCATACATTACTGAAATCAATATTGGGTCAAAAGTATTTACGTGATTTGCAAGAATTATATAAGGTGGTTCGAGCCGGGTTAGCCCTTCACTTTTAGAAATTGTCATTTTGTATAGAAATCTCAGGATTCTGCCGTATGTATGTCTTGCAAAAGTAAAAAAACCGGGGATTACTCGTATATCAGATTGTGATGATTTCTGGTCTGCCATTATATTCTTGTCCCAACAGAGTCAATTCAGGATGTTCATGCAAAATAATAAGAACCAGCAAGAACCCCTTTTTTCTTTTCCATACAATAATACCCTAATATGTCAGAATTAACAACAATTGTTCTTGTTTTCATTTCCTGTAGCATCAACCTTCTCTTTCTGTTAGTATGCTTTATGGATTTCAAGGGAATAATATTTGATAAAGACGGAACACTTTTTGACTACTTCACTGTCTGGGGTCCGGTAATAACAGAATTTACTGAAAAAATACTTCAGGAAATGCAGCGTGATGATACAGATAAAATCCGTATACGATTCCTCAAGATGCTTGGTGTTGGGAATGACTGTATGTATGCAAATGGTCTTGTTTTTAAATCGAATAAGTTTTTTATGCTCACGAGAATCTTTATTTTCTGTATCAGATATAAACTATCTTTTAAGAAATTGGTTTCCAATATAAAAACCGGATATTTCGATTCTCATAATTTAATTAAAGATTCTCTGATAAGAATTGATCCTGGTGATGCAATACATGAGCTTTTCATTAAATTTAAAAAAAATGGTTATAAAATAGGTATAGTAACCAGTGACACTGCCCAAAGTACAAATATATGTTTGGAACACTTGAAAATTGATCAGTATGTTGATTTCATTAGTACCTTCGATGATAAACTTGCAAAAAAACCTAATCCGGAAGCGCTGCTGGCTTTCTGCACAGAGTTCTCAATAACACCAGAGGAAACCGTTGTTGTGGGTGATGCGCCTGTTGATATGAAGTTCGCAAAAAAAGGCGGTGCCGGGTACACAATAGCTGTTATGACCGGTTCTAATGATGTAAAACGCCTATCAATAAAAGCCGATATTCTTTACCCGAACCTCAAGTGTCTGGCTGCTGATTCCCGGCTATTTCCTGAAACCTAAATGAAAAAAACTCCTATGGTAAATAGAACACCTCCGGCAGTTCCACAGAAACGTATAGTTATCCAGACACTTTTGCCCGATACTTTTCCACTTCCCATGTCCTGATAAAATTAATCTGATCATCAGCCATAAAGAGATGCCCGCCGAAAGACTCGGTATATGCGGCAACTTGTACCGTATCAAGAAATAATACCAGGGCATTCTCACTAAATGTAAAAATCCCGGTATTCTGTACTGCTATAGTCTTCGGCTCAATACCATTTTGTTTTCGATAATCATCAAATAATATCCGGATTTCAGCTTCTGTATCACCGGAAAATACAGAATCCGGAACCCAGAGCGGTCTAAATCCGCTGTAAACTATATGATCCGGTGTAAAAGCAGAGCTGACCGGGAGAAATTTTTGACTATCCCTCAATCTCAATGCAAGTTCCTGATTATTACATGAATAGATTTCACATGATGCAGTATCTGCGGCAAGAGAGAGACTTTTTTCAACTATCTTTCTACGATCTTCAGAAACCAGGAAACTCCCAAAATCGGGTTTTCTCTTCAAATGCTCCTGTAAAGTACTCATTATCGATCTATATTTCACTTTGATGGATTCCGGGGTCTCTGCCCCAATAAAAATCCCGTGGTTCTGCAGTAAAATGCTTTCCGGTACTGCCCCATGCTCCCCCTGGAATTCCATGAGCTTGTCCTTGACAACTTTCGCAAGAACATACCCGGGATTAACGAGCGGAATCCAGAGTACTCTCTCACCAAAAAGCTGTTTGGCATTCTCTTCCCCCTTTATCGCACAGGTCAATCCATTCACCAGGGCCGGGTGTAAATGCACCACATATTTCTGCGGAAGCAGGTTATGAAGAAGCACCTCAACACTAGGGCGCGCTGCTTCCCCATCAATCCTTGCCTCCATCATATCTAAAAGCACCGCATCCTCACGCTGATCCTGATTGCCAGGGTAGTGTTTTGCCCAGATATCCTGCAGCTTCTGCTGGCTCATTGCTACAAAACCTTTCCTGTCGATGGAAGCCAATGTGTGTCCTGAAGCTTTTACATAAAGAACATTTTTGTCCTTAAGTGAGGTGTTTCCCCCGCCAGCAAGCACGAATTCCGGATTGACGCCGTAATGACGGGAAAGAGTTATAAGTTTGGTTATAAGTTCAGTTGTATTATCCATTAGTTTCTCTTCTGTAAAAAATTCTTCTCGTAAGTAAATACTTCCGGTACCACCCTGTTCTCCTGTACAACCCCATTTCTCATGCAGTACATATCCCAGACAGCCCCAAAAGGCATGGATTTCAACTGTTCTGACAAACCCATCCTTCCGTAGTAATTACCGGCCTCCTCATACTCAACAAGTTTATCAATTGGCTGCAGCATGGCAATCATAAGCCCTTTCAAAGCAGCCCTTGTCCCGGTTACCCATGCTCCTACCCGATTAAGGGTGGCATCAAAGAAATCAAGTCCTATATGTATTTTATCCAGCTTCCCGCAACGAACCAATTCTTCCCCAAGAAACCGGATATCATCATTCAGTACCACTACATGATCACTGTCCCAGTGCATAGGGCGGCTCACATGCAGCAGCAGTTCGTCTGAAAAAAGCATAACAGATGATATCTTGTCTGCAATCAATTCTGTGGGATGAAAATGACCAAGATCAAGACACACCATCACATTGTTCAATGCAGCATAGAACATATAGAATTCATGGGAACCGACAACATATGCCTCACTGCCGATACCAAATAATTTTGTTTCCACTGCGTCTTTCATAAAGTTTTCAGGGTGTTTTTCAGAAAATATCTCATCCAGTGAATTCTTCAGAATATTCCGATATCCTATCCGGTCAACAGGATAATCCTTAAACCCGTCAGGAATCCAGGTATTATGTATTGCCGGTGAACCAAGTTCCTTTCCCAGATAGGCTGCGATTTTTCTGGAACGCTTTGCGTGCTCAATCCAGAAATCTCTAATGCCTTTATTCTTACTTGAAAGAGTAAATCCTGCTTCTGCCAGCGGATGTGAGTAGAAAGTAGCATTGAAATCAAGCCCCACTCCCTGTTCCTTTGCCCATTCAGCCCATCCGGAAAAATGTGAAGGTTCTACCTTATCCCTGTCAATCTTACTACCGCCGAATTCTCCATAGCTTGCATGAAGATTCAGCCTGTGTTTTCCAGGAATAAGCGAAAACACTTTCTCAATATCACCTCGCAGCTCCTGTATTGTCCCGGCTTTTCCGGGATAATTGCCGGTAACCTGAATTCCCCCTCCTGACAATTCAGCATCCGGGGACTC
Organism: Spirochaetales bacterium; assembly: GCA_023139255.1. Classification (GTDB taxonomy): domain Bacteria; phylum Spirochaetota; class Spirochaetia; order JABMQR01; family JABMQR01; genus JABMQR01. Next base: position 664 of record JAGLNY010000416.1, on the reverse strand, counting down.
AAACCCGCCAACATCGTCACCCTGCCAGCAATGCAAAGAAAGCGGCACTTTTTGCAAATTTTCCATAACTATTTCTGTATCTACACCGATTTCAGCATAGGCTTCATGTGCAAGCTGATACGACTTTTCATAATGCGAATCTTTCATAAATCTCTTCCTCCAGAATATACTTTGATAATGCATACACATAGTATAGTGCTGTTTTGGCTGTGAATCCTTGATTATTCTTTCATAGAAAATATAAAAAAGCACCGTTCATGGATAATCACAAATCGATGCTTTATACAAAATCTACATCTGTTTTAAGCTAAAACATATAGGTGACTGAGACTTTCGGGAACGGTATAAAATTCATATCACCAAAACTCAAATCTTCAAGGGTTAATGTTGGTGTAATTAAATATACACCTGCCTCAACGGATAAATTTCTGCCAAAATCATGGCCAATTGCAACCCCTATAGCAGCTCCTGCCGTCTCGAACATAAAGCTGTCATTATCTTCTATAAAATTGTAATCCGATGCAATAAAACCAGCGATTAACTCAGCATCCAAAAACCATGATTGTCTATAAGGACTTAAATAGAATCTGGCGCCAACTTCTACCAATCCAATTGCTGCGAAGGAAGCTTCTGTCGATGCTGCCTTTACAATTTCCGTAAGAAG
>JAGLNY010000415.1 GCA_023139255.1 Spirochaetales bacterium | reverse complement strand
GAAGAATTCGAGAAACTACAAATAAAACATTACCTGAAGGTATCAATGGGATAACTCCCGATGATGTTGCAGTCCTTTTCGTACAACCGGAAAAGGAAGGATATTCAACAGTATTAAATTTACGCTTGGATGAAAATGGTGAGTTTCTCGATCCTTGGCCCGGAGGATTTTTTGAAGAAGGATTTAATGAGATGTTTTCATAGATAAGGATAAACCTGATGTTTGATGAATTTGCTATTGATCCAATCGTATTTAAGGATGATGATATCGAAAAAGTAATGCTGTTGACTAATCTATTATGTGCTATTAAAGAAAAAGGGCAACTTGCAAATCTCAATGGAGGTGTGTGGTTTAATGTAATAAATGAAATGCAAATGTCCCAGTTGTCTCCAAAAAGACGAAATAAAATAAGAAAAGTTTTAGAAGTTACAAAAAAAAGAAATCATCTTGTAGAACATCAGAGAAGACCTACGGTTCGTAATGATGCTCGTGATAAATGGCTTCATTATGCACAGCTTTCTCATGAAGAGAGAGAGTTATTTGCTGTTATTTCTAATAAAGATACTTTGTATTCTTTTTCAAATAACCATACAAGAATAAGAATACACTCATTGGACTTTATTGAATCAACAAAATTTGAAGGATGGTCCGAAACTCGCGAAGCTTATATTAGATTAATAAAGTCAGAATTGTTTTCTACTCTTGAACCAGTACTAAGAAATGCTAATGAAATACATTTGATTGATCCTTACTTGGCTCCAGAAAATCGTTTTAAAGACATTTTAGATATTTGTTCCAAAATGTTAAGGTATAGAACAAAATCTAAGAAAACTAGAAAAATAACATTATACACAATGAGCTATTTAGATCAGTATGATTGGAAGAAAGATAAGGATCCATCAAAGGATATGTGGTCAACATTTCTCTTTCAGTTATTGAAAAGAGATAATATCTCTTTTGAGATTATATATCTTACAAGAAATTATGACAAAAAAAATGATCTAATAAAACTACATGATCGATTCATCTTTACTAATCAGTGTGGTGTTAGATCCAGCAAGGGCTGGGATATAGATCATAAGAGTACTTCACATATAACTTTTATGGACTATGACAATTATGTAAATATATACCATGAATATCATGATGAAAACAAACAAGTCTTCAAAAGAGTTTGCTCCTTTTTGATTAATCCGTAAATGATTTTATTAATCTATTATTAATTATGAAAAGGATGGAAAAGAAGTATATACAAAGGAAGCAATGTAATGGATGATTTTATCAGCATCAAAAAATCAATGGAAAATAGCAGGCAAGAATTACTGGACATAGGTTTGCGAGGCAATACTCTTCTCCACTTTAAATTTCGTGCTAAAAGCTTAGAAGTTATAGATGAGATATCCCAAGAAATATTTCGCATCTTGGTTACTGAGCAAAAAAGCATGTCGTTCATACCAATCCCTGAATCGTTGGCTAATGAGGAAGATGATGAGGATGACTCCTCACAACCGCTTCCCGCAATATTGGAAGAATTATATGGCGATAAACGTCATTCTGATACGAAATTACAGACCAAACTAGTTGCTGATAAGCTTGATAAAAAGCTGTTGAAGATCAGTAATGAGGCAGCCACCTATTTTCAAGAAACAGGGGTTGATATTTTGTACCTTGCGGTTGGATTTCTTAATTGGTATGAAGACCAGAACTCCGAAAAAAAAAGGAAAGCCCCATTAGTATTAATTCCGGTCTCTTTGGAACGAGGAAGTGCAAGGGAACGTTTTAAAGTCTCGTATACACAAGCTGATATAGGACCCAACCTTACCCTTGCGGCAAAAATGAAAAATGATTTTAGGATAGTCATCCCGGAATTTGATGAAGACATCGACGTTGAATCATATTTTAATGAAGTATCTGAGCGGATAACATCGCAGAACCGATGGTCAGTTTCTCATAACGAAATTGGACTTGGTTTTTTTTCTTTTGGAAAATTTCGAATGTATCAAGACTTGAATCCCGATGTCTGGCCGGAGGGCAAAGAACCCCACCATCATAGCATTATTAAAGAGCTGTTAGGAGAAAACCCCTTCAATGAAGATAAAGAGGGTCAGTATATTCCGTTAGATGATGAAGAATTGCCAGTTTCTGGATTGCAGGATTTGACAGAATTATATTTTGTGAAAGATGCAGATTCAAGTCAGACAAAAGCAGTGTCTTTGGTAAAAACAGGATCCAATCTGGTTATACAAGGACCCCCAGGAACCGGTAAATCACAAACGATTACTAATATCATTTCTGAATTTTTGGCAGAAAATAAAACTGTTTTATTTGTTGCTGAGAAAATGGCAGCTCTTGAAGTTGTTAAACAACGTCTGGATGAGTGCTGGTTGGGGGCTGCTGTACTTGAGCTTCATAGCCATAAAAGTAACAAGCGATCAATTTTAGAAGAATTAAAAAGGACTATGGAATTGGGACAGCCTGATGTGAAGGATCATACTTTTGAGAAAAACAGGCATATTCAATTACGTAAACAATTAGATGAGTATTGTCATAAAGTAAACCAACCAATCCTAAAGTCGGGAACAAGCTATATTGATGCATTAGGTCATTTTTTAAGTCTTTATAAAGAATCCGGAGACAATGATTTACCTGTAATAGATTTTTCAGTTTATCGTGACTGGGATAAATCAGCATTTACTGAGGCTTGTAGTGATATCCTGGAAATGGTTGAGCATTTGAGAGATCTTGGAATACCTGAAAAAAACCCGTTTGCTCAATCGACCCTGACATCTTTTTCTCCGTGGGAACAGACACAGATAGAAACTTTGATTAAAGAAACTGTGGTATGTGCTGAAAGGCTGCAGGCTTCGGGTAAGGATTTAGCTGGAAAATTGGGGCTGGAAGATCCCAAGACAATAATAGCTGCTAATCAAGTCTATTCTTCAGCAAAACTGACTTTAAAGATGCCAGAACTGTATGGGTTGAATATTGATACAGAAGGGTGGACTGATCATCAAAAAATCATTAAAGAACTTATACAGTTAGGATCGGAAATTATTGCTATACGGGCAACATTCAAATCACGCTTGATTGATCAAGCATGGGAATCAGAAGTAGAAGATATTCGTTATATATGGGATACGAAAGGATCTCGCTGGTGGCGTTTTCTTTCAAAAGAATTTCGTGAAGCAAAATATATGCTGCAAGACCTTCTCGTAGGGAATATCCCTGAAAATCCAGATGAGTGTTTAGAATTACTGGATGCCATTCTTACATACCAAAAACTGTTGGATCGATTTGTTGAACAAAGCAATTTTGGGGAGAATCTGTTTGGGGCCTATTGGCAAAATACAAATAGTGATTGGACCTATCTCAAAGATGTAAGCGATTGGCTTGCTGCAATTCATCAAGCAATAAGGAAAAAGATAATTCCAAGAGAGTTCCTGCACTACTGTGGGATGAAAGATCGAACGGTATTAGTAGGTTGTGAACAACAAATTAATTTGCTTCTTAAAGATACAAAGTTTTTTAAGGAGCATATAGAAAACATTTACAAAGTGTTAGGTATTCACGTTCTGGAAAAAGATGAGAAGAAAAGTATTATCGGACAAACAATATATTCGTTATTGAATACATTGAACAAATGGTCTGATAGTTTTCAGAGTTTGTACCAAATGACCCGGTATAATCAAATTTACCAAAAATTACGAAATAATGGGTTAGACCAGATTGCCAAACTTTCTTTCAGCTGGATGTTTCCACCCGAATTACTTTTAGTAGCTTTCAAGAAATCCTGGTATGGCGGATTAGTACAGGTGGCTTACTTAGAAAACGAAGAATTAAAATTTTTTGACCGGTTGCGGCATGAAAACAGTATAGGAGAGTTTAAAAGTCTTGATTCAGCACTTTTTCAATATGCACAGGAGGCCGTGGTATTGAATCATTATAAAAACTTGCCACATGCTAATGCTGCGGGAGAAATGGCAATTTTGAATCATGAGATGCAGAAAAAGCGGCGACACAAGCCGATTCGACGATTGCTGGCAGAAGCCGGGAGGGCAATACAAAAGATCAAACCGGTTTTTATGATGAGCCCTATGTCTATAGCAACCTATCTTCAACAAGGGGATCTGGAATTTGATTTGGTCATATTTGATGAAGCAAGCCAGGTAAAAGTAGTAGATGCTTTAGGTGCAATCCTGCGCGGTAGGCAGGTGGTTGTAGTTGGCGATACTAAGCAGATGCCGCCGACAGATTTTTTCAATAAAACAATAGAGTTGGATGATGATGAAGCAGAAGAGAGCAAAACAGCAGATATTGAAAGCATACTCGGTATGTTCCTATCAAAAGGGAGTCCTCAATCAATGCTTCGTTGGCATTATCGAAGCCGGCATGATTCGTTAATTGCTGTATCAAATCGTGAATTCTATGAAGGTCGTCTGATGATATTTCCCAGCCCGGGAGTGAACCCACAAGCAAAAGGATTAAAGTTTCGACACCTGCCGGAGACTATATATGAACGTGGAGGGTCACGTACAAATCCTTTAGAGGCAAGAATTGTAGCTGAAGCCGTAATGGTGCACGCAAAACAATTTCCAACACTAACTCTTGGTGTTGCGGCTTTTTCAACAGCACAGCGAGATTGCATATTGCTGGAAATAGAGCGATTTCGTCGTAATGATCCAACTTGTGAACATTTCTTTAACGTGCAGGGTATTGAAGGGTTTTTTGTAAAGAACCTGGAAAATGTCCAGGGAGATGAACGTGATGTTATATTCATAAGTATTGGATATGGTCGAACGGGGGAGGGAAAACTTCCCAAGAATTTTGGTCCCGTTAACCGTGATGGAGGAGAGCGTCGCCTAAATGTACTTATTACACGGGCACGGTTATCAATGGAAGTATTTTGCAACTTTACTGCAGCGGACTTGGATACACAAAGCGATTCACCTTTCGGAGTACGTGCATTAAAGAGCTTCCTTTATTATGCAGAAACCGGTGATTTCGAAAACCGGACGGAAACAGGTAAGGAAACAGACTCCCCTTTTGAAGATGAAGTAATTTTGTCGATACAACAGATGGGGTATACTGTAGAACCACAGGTAGGTTCAGCAGGATTTTACATAGATATAGCTGTTAAAGATCCAAAAAAACCTGGTCGTTATATCTTAGCTGTTGAATGTGATGGTGCAAGTTATCATAGCTCAGCAACAGCCCGTGATCGCGATAGATTAAGACAATCTGTACTAGAAGGCTTGGGGTGGCGTTTCCATCGCATCTGGAGTACTGATTGGTTTAGATTTCGTGATAAAGAAGTTAGCCGCCTACAAGAAGCAATAGAGAAATCAATCAGGTATTATACGGAATATTATGTCAGAAAAGAAAAAGTTGAACAGCAGCAAGGCTCAGACAATCCTTATGAAATAGTAAATATTACCCGTTCAGAAGTTAAGAATTCAAACAGGCTAAAAGCTAAAAATTATTCAATTGCCAGAGGATCATTTGGGCTTCAATATAATGTTGAATTACACACACAAGAATTGTTTAGAGTAGAGAAAGCAATACAAAAAATAGTGGAACAAGAGGGACCTGTTCATATCAAGGTGGTTGCAAAACGGATAGCTGATTCGATTGGTTTTGCACGAGTAGGATCACGAATGCGTGATTATATATTATATGCAGTAAAACAGGGTAAAAAGAATCATCTTTTTCATTTTGAGAATGATTTTTTGTATACAGATTCAAAAAAACAGGTACAAGTTCGTGATCGGTCAAAGTTACCAGTTTCTGTAAAGAAGATTGAATTGGTATCCAAGGAAGAGATGCAGGAAGCATTTATCTTAGTTGTTACAGCAGCTTTTAGTCTTTCTGAGGAAGAAGCTGTTTCTGCAGCTTTATCTTTAATGGGGTTTGGTAAGGCAACAGCTGTTGTCACAGG
>JAGLNY010000414.1 GCA_023139255.1 Spirochaetales bacterium | reverse complement strand
TGTATTTCAACAAACTTGTCCCATTCAGATAGGGATTTTTTACCAATAATCATACTTAGTGCAGTTTCTTCCATATTGGTTTTCAATTCAGTCTCAATACTGGTTCTTTCATCATTTTCCGCCTGGGTGAACGCGGGCTTACCAAATGGTCCAACTAAATTGACATTGTCCATAACAAACTTTTTCAGCTCAGCACCTTCCTGATCACCCCAGTTGCTGCCAAAAAAGTATCCATGCTGTACTGCTAAGAAGTATGCCGGCGCCCAAAAAGCGGGAGAGTTTATTAGTTCCGGAGGTGTAGTCCCGTCAGGATTGGCATAAGTTTTCACGTTGTCAGTCCATTTATACGGCATTTCTAAATCGTAAACACTCTTGAAATCACCGGTAACACCCGGATTCTTTTCAAATGAAACATCTTCGAGTCCCATGTATCCCATCGCTATTCCTTCATAACTGTACATCCAGTCCACGAATCCCACAAGCTTGTCTATGTATTTGGATTTAGAGGATATTGCATATCCTTGTGGATGTACGGCTTGTCCCATTTCATAGTCGTACTTTTCTATGCCGTCTTTAGTAAAGGGAGGAAACATCGAGTAATTGAATTCCGGTCGTTCCGGTCTGTTGAGTGAGTTCTCCCGCACAACCTGCCAGAACCAGGTCATTGACACCTGATCCGCAGTCAACTTACGGTTCCAGTCATCGGGCGTGCTTGTAACGAATTCAGGATCCAGGAGCCCTTCTTCATAACATTTGGTAAAGAACGCAATTGCCTCTTTAAATCCGGGTTTCATGGGACCATACTCCCATACATCCTTCTCAGAATTATACATCATAGCCGCATCTGTATCCCAGATACCAAACCACCTGGACAATTGTGGCAGCGCATCCGCACCACCGTAGATAGCGGTAAGAGGATAGTGGTCCGGCCCGTAGAATTCACGCATTTTCTTCAAAACATTGTAGAATTCATCCAGATTTGTTGGATAAACCAGGCCTGCTTCATCAAAAAGGTCTTTGCGATAAAGCGGATTTGTTTGAACCGGGTTGGCCCCGTAGTACGAGGGAGAAACCCACATATTTCCCTCTCCATCCATAGCATATTTTTCAACCTGCTCCTTCATATAAGGCTGATCGTACCATGCATAAGCGTTCGGCATCTTCTCTTTGTTAAAAACAGGCTTATAATTAAAAAGGTTGCCTGTTTTTGCAAACTTGGTAGAAATGGTCTCCAGTGTTTGCGTGGTTAGTAAGAAAACATCCGGCAAATCCCCTGAGCCGATAAGAACCGCATACTTTTCGTCATACGGAGGGCCGATAAATACGACATCCTTGACTTTTACACCGGTTTTTTCAGCAATCGCCTGAAACCATGGTTCATCAGTGTCGACTGGCTTCACCTCTCCGGATACAAAACCGAATGTAATTTCAATCGGTCCTTCCGCGGGTGCATCCTGTTGTCCGCCAGCACTTACGCTGGAAACAAACATAAAACTAAAAACAAATAGCACTGTGAGAATTTTGAGAAGTTTTTTCATCTTCTTCCTCCTTGAGTAATTTTTATAGATAAAGGAGATAAACTCCTTCACATATCACATTCTTAGAGCTGTTATTCCTTCAGTGACCCAATCATTACTCCCTTAACAAAATATTTCTGTAAAAATGGATAAACCACGATAATAGGGAGTGATGCACACATAATTGCGGCAGCCCTGTAAGTGTTTTCCGCCACAGGTCTTAAGATTTCCTCCTTACTAAGAGTAGATAATCCTTCTTTTGTAAGGGCCATTATACCTTTTCTTACAATTGCGGCGACTATAAGCTGCAATGGAAATTTATTCGGATTATTTAATAATATAAAGGGAACAAAAAACGAGTTCCAGCTTCCGACAATGAGCCATAGCGAGACGGTTGCCAATACCGGTTTGGAAAGAGGAAGTATGATTTTTGTAAACACCGTAAAATCGTTGGCTCCATCTATGAATGCTGAGTCCTTTAAACTATCCGGTAATTGTTGAAAAAACGTACGCAATACAATTATATAGAAGGCTGCAACTCCGTAGGTAATAATAATACCTAACCTGGTGTTAATCATCCCCAGCCGTCTAATAACCATGTACCAGGGAATCAGCCCGCCGCTAAAAAACATAGTTAAAGCAATGATAAACGTAATAGGTTTTCGAATCAGACAGGCTTTGTCAGAAAGTGAATACGCGGTTAAAGCATTTATGAAAAGCGCGAAAATGGTTCCCAGTGCTGTATATTGAATGGAATTCCAGTAACCGATGATAATACTTCCCTGCAGGAATTCCTTATATGCCTGAATATTAAAATCACGCGGCCAAACAGAAACCAGACCTGCATTAACATAGTAGGAACCGCTTACTGAAACAGCGGCCATATTAATAAAGGGATAAAGCATAATCACGCTCATGCATAACATGAAAATAACATTAAAATAGATAAATACTTTCTCTCCTGCCGATTTTTGTACAGCCATTTGCTTTTTACTCCTTAGTAGATTCCTAAAAAAAACTATGCTCTGTAAATACTTTTGTGATTTTATTTGCAGTCAGCAGCAATATAAGATTCACAACAGACTGAAAAAACCCGATAGCAGCAGCATAGCTGTAGTTCATACTTACTAATCCTTCCCTATATACATATGTAGCAATAACATCCGCCTTCTCAAGGATTATAGGATTATATAGTAGATATATCTTTTCAAATCCAACTGACATAAAACTGGCTATTTGCAGGATTAATAGAATGGCAATAGTCGGCATTATACTTGGTAAAGTGATATATCTTACTTGTTGAAGTTTTTTTGCACCGTCAACAATAGCCGCTTCGTATAATTCCGGGTTGATTCCGGCCATTGCAGCAATGTAGATTATCGAACCCCATCCGACGGACTGCCAAATCCCGCTCAAAACGTAAATCGGACGAAACCATCCGGATTCGGCCATAAAATAGATCGGCTGCTGCCCCATACGAACAAGAAAAGCGTTAATCGGGCCGGAAAAAGAGACAAGGTTAAATATAATACCTACTACTACAACGGTTGAAACAAAGTACGGTAAATAACTTATTGTTTGTACCACTCGTTTATACGTATTGTTTCGCATTTCATTGATCAGTAATGCAAGAATAATCGGTGCAGGAAAGCCGAATACAACTGTCCAAACGCTTATTACCAGCGTGTTTCGTATTATTCTCCAGGCATAAACTCCATTAAAGAATCGTATGAAGTGTTTGAGACCGACAAAGGGACTGCCGAAAAAGCCTTTTCCCCAATCATAGTCTTGAAAGCCCATTACAATACCATACATTGGCCAGTAGCAAAAAATTACAAACCATACCATACCCGGAATGAGCATTAAATAAAGCAAGGGCCGTCTTGCCACACTTCTTCGCAGACGATAGCTATATGATAGCTTTCTTTTAATCAAATCGGCTTCTTGATCTTTTCCTTCTGTTTTAATAGATGATAATTTCACATTCATGCTTGATACCTTTGCTGGTTTTTGGTTTATGAAAAACATTCTATATTTATTACATACCATTAAATTGTATTTGTATATGGATAAATTAGCAGGAATCTTGGATATTCTTGTTAATGCAGCTTCACCGGAATTCCACTATCAAGTAGGGATACTCTATCCAGGAATTCCGGTTTCTCCTATTCGATCTCATCTATACGGACTACCCTGTTTTCTCTATACGACATTACAACAGCTTCTACTGCCTGTGTAGCCAGGAGAGATTCCTCTGCTGTAACCGCTACCTTCCCGTCTTCAAGTATGCATGAAATAAAATCCTGTATCGGGACCATCTCGGTGAGTTCCTGTAAAACAAAGGGCGTCTGGTATGTATCACTTGTAATGGTAATATTTTCATAATCCGCTTGTATATCAATCCGGCCTGATTCACCCTGGACGGAAACCCACATATCATTGACAGGATGACGCCAGTTCCGTGCCAATATCCATGAGGATTCAAAGTGGATAATTGCCCCTCCTGTCATTCTTATAGTTGCCTTAACCAGGTCTCTTGTAGGGAATCCCTTACGTTTCAACACTCCTTGTTCCGCCATTGCAAAAACTTCAACAGGGGTTTCCCCTAACATCCAGAAAGCAAGATCCGCGGTATGCGTCATTAAGAACCACTCGGGACCGCTCCTGTCCGCCCATTTCATATTATCCTCCACCCATGCGATGGTATCGGAAAGAACAAAATTCCCGCATACGGGTTTGCCTATTTTACCTGAGGATATTGCGTCGCGACCCGCAATAAAGGCCGGGTACCACCTGTTATGATAATTTATCATCAGTTTTTTCCCGCTGGAATCTTTTGCCTCAATAATCTTTTTACAATCTCGAGTTGTCATCGCCATGGGTTTTTCCAGAAGAACATGCTTTCCGGCATTGAGCGCTGCAACTGCATATTCTGTATGGGTAAAATCAGGGGTAGCTATGGAAATGCAATCAACTGAAGGATCGTTAACAATTTCTTCCCATGTTTCTGCGCTCCTGCATCCAAACAAACGTGCGTTTTCTTCCCGGCGGGAGCGTGTCGGGGACCAGAGTGACACAAAGTTGACTCTCTCATCGGACTTGAAAGCACGGGCGTGAACTTTCCCATAACTTCCGCATCCCAAAAGGCTGCAGTTAATGCTGTTTTTCATAAATATTCTCCTTTCTATTTTTTTCTCTTTCGATACTACCCCACCTAAATTGCGATGCAATAGTGATATACTTGGGGTGATAATAGCTAATAAACAATCCCGCCGGCCGGTTATGAAAGGTATAATAAATTTCTGTGGATTTTAAGACTGCGTGCCCTTTTACTATTTTAAGATTCCTGCAGATATCTGTAGAGGCTGATACAGCCTCAATATATTGACTGCATGATTCAACCTTAAAATCGCATGCTTTTGTCCAGCCCTCAAGAAAATCCACCCTGGACAATTCATTTTCAGAAAGCTTGTAAGCAAAGGATCTTGGAATGTAGACTTGGTCCCACGCTGCAGGATTCTCTTCAAGGTTGTCAACCCGTTCAGAATAGAAAATCTGTTCACCGGGCGGAATATTAAGCAGCTTGGCTGCCCAATCTACCGCCTCCTGCCATTTCCATATGAGCACAGTTCGATTCAAGTCAGGTGCATACTCCTTCATGCTTCCGGTATAGTCGATGAGAAGCGGTATACGGCGGCCTGAATTCGGGCTTACATAAGTTCCGCTGCCCTGCCTGCGGAGGACAAGACGCTCTTTCTCCAGAACATCCAACACCTTTCGTATTGTCAGTCGTGACACTCTAAAGTGCTCGCACAGCTCACGTTCTGAAGGGAGTTTTTCCGATGGTTTAATTTCTTCGGAAAGGATCCGCTCCCTCAGTTTTGAAGCAATAGTTTTGTACATACTTTGATTTTTTTTCATAATATCTATCCTTATGAAACAATTCTTACTTGACCATACCATTATAAATTGGTATAGTCCATTTGTCAAGAATAAGGAGAATACTATGAATTTTAACGAATCGCTTACCATTCCCACCGAGGCATTATCGAAAAAAACCTCGATCCCTATTAACGTCTGTAAAGATTTACCCGCGTTGTACCGGAGGCTTGCCAGGCAAATGGCCGATATCATTATTAGCAACAACAAAGAAGAAAAGCGAACAACTATGATTCTGCCGGTTGGACCTACCCGGCAGTATCCTGAGTTTGCCGGGATTGTGAATTCCGAAAAAATTGACTGCCGAAATCTCTGGACATTCAATATGGACGAGTACCTCACCTGGCAGGGGCGAGCTATACCGGAATCACATCCAATGAGTTTTCTCACTGCAATGAAACAGTTGTTGTGGGGCAGGATTGATGAAGACCTGCGAATGAGCGAGAAACAGATGTTTTTCCCGCATCCTGAACGTATAAATGAACTGGATGAAAAGCTGGATGAGCTTGGCGGGGCAGATATTTGTTATGCAGGTGTCGGTTACCATGGTCATGTCGCATTTAATGAACCGATTATCTCCCGCTGGCACAAGGTCTCTTCAGAAGAATTCCTGAATGCAAGGACTCACATCATAGCCATTGCAGAGGATACCTTTGTCATCAACTCTGTACGTGAAGCCGGGGGGAACTGCGAAATAATCCCACCTTTCGCGGTGACAATTGGTATGAAAGACATTA
>JAGLNY010000413.1 GCA_023139255.1 Spirochaetales bacterium | reverse complement strand
GTAGTCAGCAGGAATACCTGGTAATTAGAGGGATCCGGTGATAGTGACTGAAGGGCTTTAGTGAGTTCAGCTCTTTTTTCATGTACAAACACATATGAGCTGATGAGCGGTCGGTCTAAAAGTTCCTGTATGGCAGAGACGATCTCTTTTCTTCCGTGTCCGGTATTAGTGATCAATACCCCCGAAGACCAGTCTATCCAGCAGTTTTCCCACTTGTCCCACAACTGAAAGCCTTCCGCCCTGTGCAGGAGTATGGGCGGCTGCCCCATCATGGACTGAGGTTCTGATTCCTTTAGAGCCTCGAATACTTGGAGGGACTCCGGTACCGGAAGCTTTGTGTGAATTCGTCTGTACTTTGTTTCAACTTTGGGAACCTCAATAGGTACTAAATTATATTTGCCCATTTTATTCTTCCTCTCTGTGCTCTATGTGCGGATTTTCACCGTATATGATTTTTACCATCTTGCCGTTACCGAGAATAGAACATCGGGCGGCTTCTACAACCAGCTCGTTGATATAACTGTTGCCGGGTGTCGCGATAATACCTTTTTCATCAATCACTTTAATTATTTCCTGTCTCCTGGAAAGTTCGTTGCCCGCCTCTGTCTCAATTCTCACCATTGTCTCGATACTGGCTGCAACTGAATCGTACCCGTATCCCACTGGTTTTGAGCCTTCACCTTCCCATGGGACAAGCCGGTAAAAATCGGGGTTGATAAAGTTGAAATTGGAGCCTGCACAGCCAATACCGTTTAAATAGCTGTGAGAAACTCCCCTGAATTGGTCATTGTGCTTGATCATCCCACTTTTGCCGTCGCCTTCACAAAACATGGTCAGGCATTGTTCGTTACTTCCCGCACCATCATCAGGATACCCGAGCCCGGATATAACGCTTAGCATTCCGCCGTTTTCATAACGGACTCTGCCGTTAGCCCACATATATCCCTCTTTCTCATTTGGGAAAGTTCCTTTAATTCCGGAAACCGAAATTTCCACGGGTCTGAGCCCGGTGATAAAGTAGACCAGGTCGACATAGTGACAGCCGACATATACAAAAGGGTCGGTGTTTTCGCAGGTGAACCAGTTCTGAAAATTGGAGGAGCGGTAGAAGTAGGGTTCGATCATCTTGGCCTCACCCATCTGAAACTCACCAAAATGACCAAGGGCATATTGACGTCTTGCCAGTAAGGAACGGCGGTCAAAACGTTTGTGATACTCAACACCGACAAACAAACCTTTGGAATAGGCGATATCCTTGATCTCTTCAGCCTGTTCGTAGGTTAGTACAAGCGGCTTAACACACAGGACGTGCTGATTCGCATTCAGTACATTTTTGACGGCTGTGTAATGGAGCTGATCCGGAAGTGCAACCACCACTGCCTGCCTTGGTTCCATTTCAGCAAGCACATCCTTGTACAGATCAGGAAAAAACTGATCTTCTGGTTTTTCAAGGCTGGGGTAAGGTATAAACTGCTGACCCGGAAAAGCTTCCAGAATCTCCCGGTTTTCTTTGAGTGCTTTTAGGGGAGGGGTATTAAGAGCACATATCTTGATTGTTTTTACCGTCCCGGCCCTTTGAAGCTGAAGGATTGAAGGAAGGATAAGATCACCTGTGATCATGCCTCCGCCAATAATAGTAACATCGATTCTCTGATTCATAATGGTAAAACTCCCCTTGTTGAAAGAGCCAATATTTGGTATATAAATAATATCATAGTATGTTATTTATATAAATACCACAGTATGTTATTATGTGGCGGAATTTATGTCAAGGGGTAAAAAACAGGAATGCTTTTTAATATTGATACAATTCACGAAGGCAGCCGGTACCGCATCAAGGACCAGGAAAAAGCCAAAGTTTTTCAGAGTCTGTGCATTTCAGAGGCAAATACCCGGAAAGCAATTGCACACAGCCTTAAGCTCAGACCGATTACGGTTTCTAAAGTTATCCAGGAACTCGTGGAAGACCGGCTGGTGTTTGAGGGGAAAGCAAAAGGACGGAGCAGTAAAGGGAGGCCGGAAATACGGCTGGTTCCGAACTACCATCGGCTTTCGTCTATAGCCGTCTATGTGCTCTCCCGGGAAATAAAGGGTGCGCTTGTAAGTTTGAACGAGGAGATACTGAAAACACAGTCAATTCTCATCCCTGAAGATGCGGATAATGCCTATATAGAGGGAAAAATCCGGAGTATTGTGGTTTTTTTGACCGGCAAACTACCGGAAGGGTCGCAGCTGATCGGGAT
>JAGLNY010000412.1 GCA_023139255.1 Spirochaetales bacterium | reverse complement strand
TCAGCCGTAATACCATGAATCCAGGTTGCGCCGACATTACGCAGCGGATTAATCAGTGTATCGAAATAATCAATAATCTCACCTTCGCTGGAAATCTTCACAATCCCCACTTCCAGAACTCTGCTGTTACTCGGTCCGAGTCCCGTTGTCTCAAAGTCCAGTACTGAATAGATCATTTGCTGCCCACAGTATTATCAACATACCGCATTGAGTAATAGAGATAGGGGGAAAAGTACCTCCGCCAGAAGTGTCCACCATAGAAGTTCGCTGTCTCATGCTCTACGAAGATGCGGTCGTATCCTTGATCCCGGGACCACTGAATTGATCTCTGTAAAAGAGCAGTCCCAATTCCCTTTCCCCGTATGTCCGGCATAACAAACGCCGATTTTACTTGAGCCGTATTGGTGTTCTGCAGTAGGAAACCTTCTGCATTATCAGCCGACTTTCCCGCAATCATGTACCCTTTCACCTTATCACCTTCAGAATAGGTAAATATGACATCTCCGTTTGCTATATGCTCCCGTAAATTTGAAGCTATCGTCTCGCGATCGGTTGACTTAATAATAAAAATCGGGGAATGGGGATAATAGCTATTATGTGCCAATTGGATATCTACCAGCCGGTTCACATCATCTGACTGCCCAATGGGTTGATCGTTCCCAACAGTAATATCCGAAAAATTCCGTAGACGTTCTGCCAGAATCGCTCCGAAGCCGAGCTGGAATACGGTCTTTTTCAACAATTCATCATGTGCTAAATGGCCGATCACATGGAGTGAGTTGCCTCCATCCACCCATTTTTGGGCAAGATTCATATAGAGTAATTGATATAACTGATTTCTATCCAAATCATCCGGGCGTGCTGCATGGCAAAATTCCGGTACAATAACAGCCCGCTGACCCTTCCAGGGGAACCGGTGTCCGGTAACCATGAAAGCCTGAAGTGTTCCAGCCTTGACTATGGCTACACCGGGATTATCTATCATCGGCTGAAGAGCTTTTCGAATCTCATCAATATCACGAATTGGGAGAAGCGGGCTAAATTTTCTTTCGTACTTACAATTTATAATTACCAGCTCTGCGGCCTGATCGAGTAGGTTTTCTGTAAAAGAAACTACTTGCATATTGTCAAATTCCTATTGCTACAATCTATCACAGGATAAAAGTTTTTTTATTTTTTTCTGAAAAAATGAATTTTTATTGAACTTATTGCAGTTATATATAGTAAGGGCTTGATCATCACCTTGATTTATCTCATCAGATACAAAGTATCTGCAAGGGCAAGTCCCCTACAGGGTCGGAGATGTAGCTTCTCCGATCCTGTTCATTTTTTAAAAGGATCCATTTTGGGTCTACAACTCTTGCTGTACCGCTATTTACTCACTACCCTTGCACCTATGGGAAAGAGCAGGGATTTGCCCATCCTGTTATATATTATCCCGATTGTTGCCATTTCATCTCTCCCTGTAAGTCATATATAAAATCCTGAGTATTTTGATTCATACGGTTGCGCCCACTTATTGAGAATATCCCACTGCAGTAGTGCCAGCTGCCTAATGTGAAACATATCGTGAGCTGTCCAGGAAACAATGATATCACCAAGGCGCATTGGCGTACCTTTAAATCCCTTACCGGAGTGACTGGTAAAAAGATCCGGGTTGCCCAATCCCACCAACCAGTCTGCTGATTTGTCCCGTTCATAGATGAAGTCCTTTATGGACTCCTTGATATTTCGATCATTATAACTCCGAGAAGTAATCCACTGTAATTCATCAAAATGGGGCCACTCCTCTTCCGGAGTAAATAGGGTTATATAAAAATCGTGACGAAAGTCCTCAACCTCGATGTCAATAATATGGTTTAAAGCTTCCAGAGTTGACCATCGGTTTGGTGATGGCTTCCAGGCTGCCTGTTCCTGCGTCAAACCCGAAACCAAGTCTACGATAATTTGTTTATCCCGATCTAACTGTCCAACCTTATTCCTGAATTCCATACCGCGCCTCCATATTACATCTTAATAGGAATCCTGCGGCATCACAATAAGAACATCCTGCTTTTCGCAGATTAACTCTTCCTTTCACTCAGAGAAAGAATAAACATTATGGGCGCCCCCATAATCAGGACATAATTACCGATAGTACCGGGTATAGTACTCATTTTGCGATCTATCTATCTCAATCTGGAATGATACCCCTTGTATGGGCACAGTCAT
>JAGLNY010000411.1 GCA_023139255.1 Spirochaetales bacterium | reverse complement strand
AAGAAAGCCAAGGAAGATTTTCATCCCCAGTCTCCGCTCCTCCCACCAGGAATCGGGATTACAATTAGGGTGCTTTCTCTTTTCCTTCTCCCAATCTTTCTGAAACTCTTTCTTAATTTCCGCTTTAATTTCATTTTTAATCTCATCCATCATCTTCTTACCTCCAAAAATGTATCTTATTCTCCAAATCAGTCGCCAATCCAATGCTTCAGGGCACGGGATAGATTTTTTACCGCATAGCGTTTTCGGGCTTTCAGGGTGTCGATGCTCTCGCCTGTATCCTTTGCCAGTTCGGCGAATGTCTTGCCGCCAAACACTTGAGCTTCCACAACCTTCCGTTGTGCTGCAGGAAGTGACTTCATAGCTTCATCCAGGGCTTCCACCATACATCGGCGGACATAGGCATCCAGAGGATCCAATCCAACCCCTGCGATTACCTCCCGTAGAGTTTCCTCTGCCACATCGGTTTCCCCTGTCATTTTCCTGACCTTCTCATGCCGCCAGGCATCGATCAACCGACGAGTTACCAGAGAGTTCAACCATGCAGGCAGGTTGATAATATTCACCAATCTGTCCAGTCGCCCCCAGGTTTCAGTATAAACATCGTGAATCAGATCCTCCGTCTCCTCCATGGTCTTGCCTGCAGCCCGAATCCTGGCCATTAGTTTGGGCTTTTCGGTCTCATAGGCCCTGGAGAGTCGTTCCTGTGATTTTTGATTGTACAATCGTTCTTCCTGATTCATCGCATCCTATATGACGAATGATTTTGATTTGAGGTGTAAAAAAAGATGGATATTTTTCCTGAATCTTTATACATATTCCTCTGGATTCGCCACAGTCCAGGCTTTGTCCAGCTCTTCCATACCAATTCTTATCATTCTCACTTCAGGTTAAGAAATTGTAACCTGATCGTAACCTCAGTGAAATCCTGTTTATTTAGATTATATACATAATCATTTATTTAAAAGAGAAAATATTCAAAAGGAGATGATATGATGAAACAGACAACAATCGGATCAATGCTACTGGGGGCGTTTATTGCCTTCAGCTTTTTATCCTGTGCCACCATGGATACCGATAGGGGGGCTGCGAAGGAGATCGGCAGTATGAAATATGAAAAAGAGAACAGAACCAGGGCTGATGTGGAAGAGGAACTTCCAGCGGTCCGAAAAGCCTTTGGAAATGCCCCGGATATTGATGAGAACCGACGTGCGTATGCGAAAAAACTGTTTGAACTGGGCAATGTCTGGCAAGCAAAAGAAGTGATAACTCCGCTTGCCACTCCAAAGACTGACAACCTGTCGGATCTGGAGCTTGGTGCAAAACTTGCACTTCTTACAATGGATCTTGATAATGCCGAAATGCTCTATAAACGCCTTATAGAAATTTCTGAAAAAGACTCTGAATTTTATAATAAAGCTGTCAAGGGATTACAACTTGTCTACTTTCAAAGCAATGATTACACAAAAATTCGAGATATTACCCTATCGGAAAGCGAAAAGGAAGGAACTTTGCATTTTGATAGTTTTTTAAAGAAGTTTGAAGATGAACCTTATGTCATAGAGTGGACATCTGCAGATAAAACTGGACATATGCCGTTTCTAAATGATATTACAGAACCTGGTGTACTGCCAATTATGAAAGTCACTGTCAATGGCCATCCTTTTGAGTTTCTTCTGGATACTGGTGGTGCCAACCTTTATATTGATTACTCTCTGGTGGAAAAAGTGGGAGTAAAAACCATTCAGAAAACCAGGAACCAATATGCCTACACCAATGGTGAATATGTTGACGAGATTCTGGGTTCTGTTGAAACAGTCGAACTGGAAGGAGTAACTATAAAGAATGTTCCAGTTCATGTCGGCCAATTGAGATCACGGGGACAAGATATAGATGGTATTGTTACAACACAATTCCTGAAGCAGTTCCTGAGTACCATAGATTATGAAAACAATGAGATTACCTTAAGAGAGCGCAGCAAATCAGGTAAAGCCCAATTCCTGGAATCAATGGAAGGCAGGAATATGGTAGAGATACCTTTTTTCATGACACACCTGCATTTGATGTTTGCCAAAGGAAGCATCAATGGCCATGACAACCTGAATATGTTTATGGATTCCGGTCTGGCATCCGCTCAGGAGGCAATAATTACTAATGAAACTGCTGATCTCCTGGGTCTGAAAAAAGAGGAGATTTCAGGGACCCGGTATTATACGGCCCCGGTTGACAGTGTTGCCCTTT
>JAGLNY010000410.1 GCA_023139255.1 Spirochaetales bacterium | reverse complement strand
GGGTTAGGGAGTTTTGGTATTTTATACAGGATTATTTTACCAATGATTACACCGGTATTGGTATTGATTGTTATCTATACATTTCTTTGGACCTGGAATGAGTTTTTAAATCCCATTATTTATTTAACGACTTTTGAGAAATTCACCATACAGGTAGGCTTAAATATGTTTAAGGGACGGTTTGATGTACAATGGAATCTTTTCATGGCAGCAACCTTATCTTCCTTATTTCCTGTATTAACTGTGTATTTCTTTGTTCAGAAGAGACTTATTGGTGGTATTGCTTCAGTTGGGATAAAAGGGTAAATGAGTATAAAATTAATTTCATTCGATTTCTGGGGAACGATTTATCATAACGAACCCTCTTTATCAGATAAACAAAAAAATGTGATTCTACAGTTACTTCAAGAAGTCTCTATATTTACTATTGGAGAAGCGCTTATTAATGAAGCGTTTCATTCAGCCTGGGAAAAATGGGATGTGTGCTGGAAAGAACAATACCATACTCTCACAGTTGATGAATGGTTAGTAATGGTATTAGAGTACCTGCATGTCGAAATATCGGATGATTACATGCTCGATTACTGTTCAAAACTGCAGGCGTTACTGTTTACAGGAAACACAAAAGAGATTCCCGGGGTAAGGTCCGTAATAGAATCACTTGCTAAACAGTACAACCTGGCTATTATATCAGATACAGGAATAGAGTCAGGAAAATATCTTAAAAACCTGCTTCGATATGATACACTTAACTACTTTGATTATTATGTTTTCTCAAACGAGTTTGGCAGGTCAAAACCGCATAGTTCTGTCTTTGAGGCCTTGTTGACATATTTTAATCTTCATCCGGAAGAGGTGGTTCATATAGGGGATTCACGAAGGACTGATGTGGAAGGTGCAAAATCTGTTGGAATGCATACGATACGATTTTCAGGCTGCAAAAATGATGAGAACAGTAATTATGATGAAGCGGACTTTGTCATACAGGATTATGCGTTATTACCGGATTTGATTGAAAATTTTACTCAATATAAAAGAGGCTTGGGATGTATAAAATTATAGTTGATACTGATATTGGAAGTGATATAGATGATGTAATGGCACTTTCCTATCTTTTAAGTCATAAAGATTTTGAAATACTTGGCATCACAACAGTGACCGGTGATCCTGTAGGGCGGGCCAGGATTGCAAGTGCATTAACAAAACACTTACATAAGAGTATCCCGATTTATCCAGGTTCGGCTATGCCCTTGCACATTAAGCAAATACAGAATGAGGTTCCGCAACTTGAAGGTATAGGGAATTGGGAACATCAAAAAAATTTCAAAGAGAATATGGAGCTGGAATTTTTACATGACCTTATCTCCGGTAATCCGGGAGAAGTGATTATTCTCTGCATAGGTCCATTAACCAATATTGCAAGATTGTTTGTTACCTATCCTGAAATACATCATCTGGTTAAGGGATTCTACAGCATGAGCGGACTATTCAGCGTTGGAAAGATTATTGGCGATGTGCTTGAATGGAATGTTATGTTGGATCCGGATGCTGCAAAAATAGTGTATGAGACACAAATTACTACTCATTGTTGTGTAGGAGCTGAAATTACAAGACAGATGCGCATGGTATCAGAAGATGTGAAGAAGCATTTTGATAATGAGCAGTATAAGATTATTTATGATTTATGTAGAATATGGTTTGAGAAACGTGAATATATGACCTTTCACGATCCTCTTGCAGCAGCGGTTATCGATAATCCGAAATTATGTAATTTCCAGGAAGGGTCAATAAAGATTGATGAAGAAGTTGTTACTCACTGGGTGCCGGATGCAGTGCATGGCCATAATTCCATTGCGGTTGATGTCGATAAAGAGCGGTTTTTCAACCATTTCTTTAGGGTATTGGAAAATTTTGGGAAAAAATAAACTGGGGCTTACATGATCGAATTATTTGTGAATGAATCCGATGATAGGTATCCAAGCAGTCATGCTTCCATGATCTGTGAACTTGAAAATGGGGATCTGTTTACCGTCTGGTTTGCCGGTTCGGTAGAAAGTGCTGTTGATACAGTAATTCTTGGCAGCCGTCTAAGGAAGGGAGAGCCGGAGTGTGGTGAGGCTGATATCCTGGTGAATGTTGATCAGCATGCTGCCGGAAACCCACGTATTTTTTATGGGCCGGATAAAGCTCTCTGGTTGATTGCTCCTGTTAACTATGGGGTATGGTGCCATGGCGGGACGCGTCTATTCTTAAAAAAATCATTTGATCATGGATATACATGGACAGACCTTGCCCTTTTTATTGAAGAACCCGGGATTTTAGGGAAAAACAGACCCTATCAATTAAAATCAAACCCCGAGATATGGATTGTTCCCACTGAAGATGAGGATGCATATGTCTGTAATTTTATAAGGTCTGAGAATATGGGAGAATCGTGGGAACTGTATGGTAGTTTGGGAAAAGATGAAAATATCCGGGTTGATCAGCCATCAATTATAGAATTTGACGATGGTAAGTTAATGGTCCTGATGAGATCGTGGGAGGGCTATATTTACAAGAGTTATTCTGAAGATTCCGGTAAATCCTGGAGTAGGGTAGAAGCAACCTCATTAGTAAATAATAATAGCGGTATTGACGTAATACGGGCGAAGAGTGGGGATTTACTCCTTGTGCACAATCCAACGGCCTTAAGTGATACCGGAACATTAATTGTGGATCAATCCCTGAAAGGAACTCCTGGCTTTGAAATAACTGTTAGTGATTTTAGCCGGGATAAAAAAGGGGCAAGGGAGAAAAATCCGGATATTAAGCTGGTGTATCCCAAATGGGGGCCGAGAACACCTCTCAGGATATCAGTTTCCAGGGACAACGGTACCACATGGGATAGAGTGTATGATCTTGAAGATCAACCGGGAGAGTATAGTTATCCATCCCTCATGCAGGGGGAAAATGGTGATTTCCATGTAGTTTATACGTATAATAGAACAAGAATTAAATATGTCTCATTAGAAGAAAATTTTTATTATTGAGTTGCCTGGCTCCCTGACGCTTAAAAACCAAAACTTACCAAAACTCCCGATAAATGCCTTGACAATAGGGGAAAACCATCCTATCCTAAAAAGGTACAAATGTACTGAACATATGTACGGAGACCGGAGACCGGAGACTCCCAGCAACTTACACAAGGAAAATATATGTTTGGATTAGAGCGGAATATAAAAAAACTTTTTGGACAAGACGGGAACCTGTTTTTAGCAGCATTTGATCATCCCCAGATATATGGAGTTATGGAGGGTCTTGAGTCTACCGTAGAACTGGTCTCAACACTTTCGTCATCAGGATTGGATGGGTTTATACTTAACCCGGGAATAATGTCCCTTGTAGCAAATGATAAAACTTACATGAAGAAAATGATTATGAGAGCATCTTTGGGCGGTAATAAGTTTTCTACATTCTCAGATACCCATGCAGTTTTTGTCTCGCCGGAAAACGCATTACGTCAGGGAGCTGATGCTATCCTGATAATGATGGTACTGGGAGGAAAGGACGATGTAACAGGAATGACCAGAGTTGCAAAAGCGATTGATGCCTTTCATCAGTATGCGATTCCTGTAATTGTAGAGGTTCTTGCAGCAGATTTTGAAAAAAACAATGAGACTGAGTTTGTTCGTGATGGGGCAAGGATAGCTGTCGAACTGGGTGCAGATATAGTAAAAGCCTTTTATTGCGATAACTTCCAGGAGGTTATCGCAGGATCTCCTGTACCGGTTATCCTTGCCGGAGGTTCGCGGGATAAAGATATCATACCTATAGCTGATTCAATTATCAAAGCCGGCTGCCGGGGATTTGCTTTTGGGAGAAACATATTTCAGAACTCTGATCCGGCATTAATTATCGAAAAACTTTGTAAAGTGCTAGGGAGGTAGTCCAATCGCAAGCTTGAGTGATCCGTTGTATCTCTACCGCATTGCAAAAATGTATTATATTGAAGAACTTACTCAGTTGGAGATATCCCGGAAGCTTGGGCAGTCACGGCCTCAGATATCCCGCTGCCTCACGAAAGCGCGGGAGCTGGGAATCGTAAAGGTAGAAATAACTTCCCCTAAAGTTGTAAGTTATAAGGATATGGAGAGGGAGTTGGAAAATCTCCTGCATCTAAAGCAGGTAATTATAGCTCCTGTTGATAATAAAGTTCCTAAAGATTCTTTTGACCCTGCAGGCGTGATTGCCAACTGTGCAAGCCAATTTCTTCCTGATATTATTAAAAAGTCAACCTTTGTGGGTGTAGGTTGGGGGAAAACCATCTATAAAACAATACTTGCCATGGATCATACAGAAGAGCCGTCAGACACCTGTTTTGTCCCGCTTATCGGCAGTCTAGGTATGCATGCTTCAGAATACCAGGTAAATTCCATCATTGACCGTCTTTCTGAAAAAGCTAAGGGGAGAAGTTTTTTTATTAACAGCCCTGCTTTCTTAGGGGATGAGGAAACCAGGGATATGACACTTAGGCATACAGATTTTTCCTCAATGGTAAATGCTTGGGAAAACATTGAAACGGCTGTGATCGGGCTTGGGGTATCTGTTGAGCGCACTGGATTTCCTGTACATGAATTTAGGCAGGAGAATATCGAAAAACTTGCGGCCGGGAATGTTGTTGGGGATATTCTGGGACAGTTTTTTGATAAAGACGGAGTAATATGCAACTCAGGACTTGAAAAAAAGCTTCTTGCTATGCGGCTTGAAGATCTGAAAAAAATTGAGAATGTAGTTTGTTTATGCGGTGGTCACGACAAGATTGAGGGAATTGTTGCCGCAGCTGGGAACCGGTATTTTAATATGCTTATCACAGATCCACAGACAGCGGTAGAACTTCTTGAAAGTGAGGGAATACAATAAATGAAAGCTCTGATGTATCTTGGTTTGGAAAAATTAGAGATTGTAGAAATGCCGATACCTGCAGGCGAAGTGCTTATTAAAGTCCTTTATTCAGGTATATGCGGGACGGATTTAAAAACATATCTGCATGGGCATCATTTTTTCAAACCTCCGGTTATTCTTGGACATGAATGTATTGGGGAAGTGGTACAGGTTACTGCAAAAAACACATCTCTGATACCGGGAGATTTTGTTGCTGCAGCTCCGTATATTGAGTGCGGGACATGTGATATGTGTGTTGGAGGGATCCCGGAACTTTGTACTGATAAGAGTTTTTTAAAAACAGGCTGCTTCTGCGAATACATTGCAGTTGATAACCTGCAAGCTGAGAGAAATATCTATAAAATTTCCGCGGGTGATCCCGTTTATTCACTGGTTGAACCATTAGCCTGTGTCCTGAATGGAATGAACAGACTTAACAGCGATAAAGGTCAGGAATTTCTTGTTGTCGGAGGAGGCCCTATGGGTACTCTTTTCGCGGCAGCACTAACGTCTTTGGGGAAAAACGTTTCAGTAATAGAACCTTCAGATTGGAGATATTCATGGTTAAGAGAAAATCATGCTAATGAGGTATTCTCTAATAGAGAAGAAGTAACGGGGAGATTTTTTGACGGTATTATTCTTGCTGCTAATGTACCGGCACTTGTCGGTCAGTATCTTCCCTTTGTACGTGAAGGAGGCAGCATGCTTCTTTTTGGGGGATACGCAAAAGATGTCCGGGTAACGATTGACCCGTATCATATACATTATCGGGAAGTCTCACTCTCTGGTTGTACAGGGTTTTCTAAAAAACATTTTGAGAAGGCTTTACAGATGATCAGGAATGATAAGGGGAGTTTTGACTCACTGATAACACACTATTATCCATTAGAAGAATCGCAGAATGCTTTTACCTTGCTCAAGGCAGGAGTGGGAATGAAGGCTGTCATAAGGATGTCATATGGCCAGGATTAAATCATTAAAACGGTACAAGCATGAAGAGATGATTTTCTCTTATGT
>JAGLNY010000041.1 GCA_023139255.1 Spirochaetales bacterium | reverse complement strand
TTGTTCCTTTTCTAATAGCAAACATAATTTCACTGAAAAATCAAGCCTCCAGGTACCGGCTATTAGCTTGAGAAAAGACCAAATTCAGGCTCCTCTTCGGAACCTGCGTCGGAATCTGAACTGGTGGTAACGTTTGTATTGATAAGAATCTCGACTTTTTGTTCTACTTTTTTCAAATCATTCTCAAGTTTTTTTGCTAGTGAGAGTCCTTCCTCAAATAAAGCTATTGATTGTTCAAGGGGGATAGCAGAGTCCTTGATTTTCTCATTTATTTCTTCCAACCTTGCCAGGTTTTTTTCAAAATCTTTCATGATGTTATTTCCTCCACTTCTGCGTTCAGGCTTCCTTCATACAGCTCAATATGTACATGATGCCCGGGTTTTGAATTTTTGCTTGTAAGCAGGGTTTTTCCTGTTGACAAATCAGATACTACTGCATAACCGCGTTGCAGGATAGCAAGCGGAGAGTTTGCTTCCAGGGAATTTCTCTGAAGTTCCAGTTTGTGAAATTTTTCCGTTATAATAACAGACATTGCCCGGTATAACGTATTTTTTTCGTCATCAATCCTGATATTAAGCGGTTCAATTAAATGATTAAAGTTTTCCTGCAGCCGTTCTGAGGCAAACTGCTTAAGAAGCAGGTGAATCTCAGTAATTTTACCTGATACAATGCTTATGAGGAAATCTTTTATTGTGGAGATTCGTTTCAACAAGTCTGTTGATTGAGCTGATACAAGCTCTGCAGCTGCAGAGGGAGTAGGAGCACGTGTGTCAGCAGCATAATCTGTTAACGCCCAATCGATTTCATGTCCTACTGCAGAGATTACGGGAATTTTTGAAGCTGCCACTGCCCTGACCAGCTTTTCATCCGAAAATGGCAGGAGATCCTCAAGGGATCCTCCTCCTCTGCCTATAATTATGACATCACCGAGATTATATGTGTTGGCAAGTTCCACACTTCGGCAAAGAGCTTCAGCTGCTTTATCTCCCTGTACAATTGCAGGTAGTATCCTGACAGTTGAACCAGAATTCCTTCTTGATAAAACCTGGAGAATGTCGCGTAGAGCAGCGCCTGTTGGGGAAGTTATAACTACTATTTTTTCTGGGAAGAGAGGGAGTTTTTCTTTCTTTGCAGAATCAAACAATCCTTCCTGGGCAAGTTTCTGTTTCCGCATCTCTAGAAGAGCAAGGATATCGCCTTCACCGGCAGCCTGCATGGTTGAACAGATAATTTGATATGTCCCGCGTTTTTCATACACAGAAACGGCACCGGTAACTAAAACTTTTTTCCCATCCATGGGTTTGAAACCAAGACCGAATTGCCTGTTTCTAAACATAACAGCGGAAATTGCTGATTTTTCATCTTTTAAAGTGAAGTACCAGTGTCCGGAGCTCGCAGGTCTGAAATTAGAAATTTCTCCTTCAATGGAAATACTTATAAATGAATTTTCAAGGATTTCTTTAATCAATGAGGTTATTTCTGTTACTGAAAAAATCTGGGGAGAGTTTGGTTTGTCTGAATTGAAACTGTTATCATTGTTTATATTCACGCAAAATAGATTATACTCTTTACGGCAGCCAATCAAGCCCTGACGTGCCTGTTTGGATACGTCTTTTTACATACGCTTAATAGGGTATGTACATAACGAAAAAAAGGCTATTTCAGGTAATATCCCTGGAATAGCCTTTATGAACGAATCAGGCAATTTCAATTAAAATATATTTCTGAAATTGCCGCGCTATTAAATAGATATGTCTTAACCGGCAAGAATTGCTTCGGTAGGACATACATCGGCACATGCGCCGCAGTCTGTACAAAGATCAGCGTCAATCACATAAATATCGCCTTCTGCGATTGCCTCAACCGGGCATTCAGGTATGCAGCTGCCGCAAGCAACACATGCATCAGTAATTGTGTAAGCCATGAAGGTCTCCTTCTTACTTAATTTATATTTGAAGACTATATACTTCTTGTGGATATCTAGTCAAGAAAGCGGAATAAAAACAATAGTTTTTATTTTTGAGCCTATAATTGTTTTAATAATAACATTCTGTTACTATCTGGACATCTTGTTATATTTGATGTATTATATGTTACTTAGAGTCTGTTGGACTAAGTACATGAAATATAATTAGAAAAATGTCTATTC
>JAGLNY010000409.1 GCA_023139255.1 Spirochaetales bacterium | reverse complement strand
TTTTTTCTCAGTTTTTCAAATTGGGATATGGTTAAGAATACTGGAAGTTTCATTGGGATAAAAAATTTTATATATCTTTTTCAAAATGAGAAATTTCGAAAATCCCTTGTCAATACGGCATATTTTGCCGGACTTAAAATTCCTTTAGATCTTGTTATATCGCTGGCAGTTGCCATAATGCTGGATAAGAAAATAAAGTTTAGGAGATTTTTCAGGGCGGCATACTTTCTTCCTGTTATTATACCCATGGTCGCGGCATCAATAATTTGGCTTTGGCTGTATAACCCTACAGTCGGTCCGTTAAACCAGGTGTTGAAATTTTTTCATTTTAGACCCATTGAGTGGCTTTATGATCCTCAACTCTCAATGCTTTGTATAATTATGTTTACTTTATGGAAGGGTCTTGGGTATGATATTGTGATCTTCCTTGCCGGGCTTCAATCCATTCCAGCTTCCTATATAGACGCAGCACGGGTTGATGGTGCAAGCCCACGGACAATTTTCTTCAGGATTACACTTCCTCTCATGTCGCCGATAATTTACTTTGTTGTATTAATAGGATTTATTAAATCATTTAATGTTTTTACCCAGATATCGGTAATGACACCAAAAGGGGGAGCGCTTTATAGTACCGGGGTAATGGTCTTTTACATTTATGAACAAGCTTTTAAGAACTACCGGATGGGGCGTGCGGCAGCAGCTTCTGTCATATTGTTTTTTATAATCATTATAATAACGGTTATTCAAAAGCAGATAGGAAAGAAGACCGTTTACCACAATTGATAGAGAAGAGAGTGTTATTATGAAAAAGAATCATATTATTATTTATACAATTCTTATGCTTGGTCTGGGAATTATGGTTTTCCCGTTTCTCTGGATGATTTTCGCAGCATTCAAGCCGGACATAGACTTGTATATCTATCCGCCGAGACTGTTACCCAGCGTTTGGGAATTTGGCAATTTCGGCCGTGTTTTTGATATGATCCCATTCGCGCGGTATTACCTGAATAATTTTATTGTAACCGGACTTGGTGTTATCGGGCAGGTCTCAATAGCAATCCTTGCCGCTTATCCTTTGGCCCGTTTGAATTTCCCCTTTAAAAAAGCTATTTCTACATTCGTTATTATGACAATGCTCATGCCGTTCGTGGTTACAATGATTCCTACCTTCATCATTGTCAGCAGGCTTGGCTGGGTTGATACTTATCAGGGGGTAATTGTCCCGATGCTGTTTAGCGGGTTCAGTATTATTTTTCTAAAGCAGTTTTTTTCCGCTATCCCCAGGGATCTTGATGATTCCGCAAGGATTGACGGGTGCGGGTATATTAAGATCTTAATTCATATAATTTTACCGAATACGAAGGAAGGAGTAGCAACAATAACACTCTTCTCTTTTCTTTTATGGTGGCGGGCGTACCTATGGCCGCTTATTGTCATAAATTCCCCGGATATACGGACATTACCTATCGGCTTGAAGTATCTTGTCAGTGATGGCGGACAGGAATATAACCTTCTGCTGGCTGCATCACTTATGGCTATTGTACCTGTGATTATTATGTATATGTTTTTGGAAAAACAGTTTATCAAATCGGTAACTTTTACCGGTATTAAGGGGTGATATACCCCAAATGGAGGAAAAGATGAAAAAATTGTATCTAGTGTGTATCGTTTTATTAGTGGTGTCTGCCCTGGTTTTTGCCAGCGGGGCACAGGAAGAGGCCGCGTCTTCTGAGGCTGCTTCGCCGGTGTTTGACCTGACGTTCTGGGATGGCGGGGAAACGATTGAAATCGTTTACTGGTATGCTGTGAGCGGGTCAAAAGGGGAGGTCTTCAAGGAACTTGTTGACAGGTTTAATGAATCTCAGGACAGGATAGCGGTTGAAGGGATCTTTTCAGGCAAATATGCTGAGACAGCCGAGAAAGTAACTGCGGCTCTTGCCTCAAATACCCTTCCGAATGGCGGGGTTATTCCTGCCGGCCCAATTTTCACCGGGCAGTATGATAACTACAAGATCCTGGATTATATTGAAAATGATCCTGACTTTGATATGGATGATTTCTATGATGCTACATGGGATTACTCAATGTATGACGGGAAGATCTGTGTTATTCCTTATAATATCAGTACGCCTATTCTCTACATTAACGAGGATTTATTACTGGCATCCGGTCTTGATCCCGCGGATCCGCCTGCTACATGGCAGGAGCTTCTTGATTATTCAAAGAAGATCACTAAAGATGTAGATAATGATGGTGTTAATGACGTATGGGGATTTGATCTCAAAGATACCCCATGGATCTTCAAGGCTTTTCTCATGCAGAATGGCAATGATATAATCGATACTTCGAATAAGAATCCCCTGTTTACTGAAGCAAGCGCGATTGAGACAGCAAAGTTCTGGAAACAGCTCATTGATGAGGAAGCTATGCCTGCAGGACTACACAACACTGCGGAATCCCTCTTCTTAAGCGGAAATCTCGGGTTTTATATTGGCAGTTCATCCCGCATCGGTTCATGGAGGGGAAAGACAGAGTTCAAGCTGAACGCCGCATTCCTGCCGAAAAACGAACGGAACGCGATTCCGCTTGGCGGCGCTGTCATGGCACTTTTCCCTTCCGGGGATGAGGACGCGGATAGAGCCACATATGAGTTTATGAAGTGGATGGTATCACCGGAGATTCTGGCTGAGTTTGATCTGAGAACCGGGTACCTTCCGCCGCGGGCCGCTGTGCTGGCTGAGGAATCAGTCCAGACATTCCTTGATGAAGTTCCTATGTACAGAGTTGCTTATGAACAAATGGAATTTGCTTCTGCTTACTGGCATTTTAATGAGATGGGTACTATGGATGGTCTTATCTGGGAAGCCCTGGATAAAATAGACCGGGAAGTACTTACTCCGGAAGAGGGTATGCAATGGCTGAACAAAGAGCTCATTATAGAAATTGAAGCAAATAAGTAATGAACAACATCTCTTTTTCAACGGGTGCCCTATACCCAATGAGAAGTGTTGACGCACTGCGGATAATCGGTAAGGCAGGATATTCTCATGCCGAACTGATGCCGCAGTGCACGTATGAAACTACGGTGAAGTTCGCTGAAGAAGTTAGTACTCTCGATGTGCGTGTCAGCTCAATCCATTTCCCTCTTGTGTTTTTTGGTCTGCTGTATAACAGGTATCCCGGTATGGTTCCCGAGGCAAAGGCTATGATCGACAATCTTACAGCAGCCGGCTCTATTATGGGGACGGAGGTGATCGTTGTACATCCTGTAGAAAAGAGGGATGGAGAAGATGTGATCCTTGAAAATCTCTTCTATTTATGCGAAAAAGGGGAAGAACGCGGAATACGGATCGTTATGGAAAATCATCCGGTGACGGGTAAGACTTCTTCTCTGTTAAGAGATGCCGCGGAAAAAGTAGGGCACTCTTCTTTGCGGTTGATGCTGGATGTTACGGAAGCGTGGGAATCAGGTGTAAATCCTCTGGAGTTCATCCAGGGGGTTCCTCTTAATCACCTTCATGTAAGTGATTTCTCACCTGCAGGTAAGCATCTTCCCCCCGGTGAGGGAGATGTGCATTGGAGTGAGGTGTTTGATGCCCTTAAAGGGAGAAATTATAAAGGGCTCTATGTGATTGAGCCATCTTACCGTTACTATCAGGATGAAGTATTCGGGAAATTGATACAATCACGTGAGTTTGTAGAACAGTTTTTCCATTAGAAGAGACTAATAACGTATGAGAATTGGTATCATATTCAATCCGTTTTCCGGGGGCAGCAATAGATTTGCTGCTATAGGGGAAAAGCTGTCTCAAATTTGCTTGTCTCATACATTGTTTACCGGTTCATTGGTTTATGGAAAAAATTACCTTCAGGGCGCTTCTGTTGTTGGGCTCCCGGAGTTGGACTTTATTGAAGGGCTGGACTCTATCCTTGGGGCTTTTTTTACTAATAAGATTTCGATGTTAATAGGGATCGGGGGCGATGGCTTTCTCTCTCATATTACAGGATGGATGATTCGGCATGGAAAATCTGTCCCGATTCTGGGAGTAGTTGG
>JAGLNY010000408.1 GCA_023139255.1 Spirochaetales bacterium | reverse complement strand
ATTTGCTCAGGGGAGAAATCTTTTGTCGGACCTTGGTAGGGAATGCCCCTCTTTTTTTTGTGTTTTTTCCCCATATAGATAATAGCCTGCGTTGGGCAGAAGTTGTAACAGCGAACACAGAGCATACAGGTTCCTCTCGTCCCGATACGGACTCCATCAGCAAAGAGGTTTCCTGAGGGACAGATACGTATGCAGAGATTACATCCGATACAGGCATCATAATCAATGGTTACATCATTTCTCAAACGTGGAAAGTAGCGGCGATATGGGCTCCTCTGTAGAAGACCAAGCCGCTTTGATGCCTTTGAGTTTCCCTGCTGATACGAACGCCCCGTGCTAATTGCCTGTGTAAACTTCCCGATCTTTTTTTCTGTTTTAACAAGGCGTTTGGAAATTTTTTTCGGGTCATTGGTGTAAGGAAGCGGCATTGCGGTTACGCAAATATTACTCGGCATGTGAAGATGAACGGACCAGTTGATATTCCACTGTTTTTTCTGCAATTCTTCCCGGTATACATGGGCTCCATCTCCCGAAAATATTAGCTGTGTACAAAAAGTGAAAAATCTGGTTTTTCCTTCCGGGTTATCAGGAAGGGTGTGATCGATAAAATTTTTCATAGGTTGTGGAAGATCGGATCCATACACAGGATACCCAATGCCGATAATATCGGATGCTAAAGATAATGACTTGACCCTTTCGGGTATTATTTGTTCGATACTGACAATAATGCAGTCCACATGAGCTTTCGTGAACTGCTTCTGCATTTCCTGTGCACACCACCAGGTATTGCCGGTTCCGGAAAAATAAAAAATGGTAATCTGCATCTGTTTTCTCCCACAGGATTCTCCTGCAGTAGAGACCTGCAGGTCTGATATCAGTATACATCATGCCAGAATAACACAAAAGGCGTATTGGATAAGGCTCAATCAAAATTAGTAATTATAAAATTAGCTTGAGTATTCTGGGGATTTTTTCCTTTCCCAGAGTAACATTTAATCTTACATACGGAATTATATTTAAAGTTCACAAAAACTATTGACAATATTTGAATTTATAGTCTATATTGCCGGTAGACTATGTATATAAAAGGAGGTTGAGGTTGAAACTACTAATAAATGGAAAAACAGAACCATTAAAACAGACCTGCATTTCTGTATCTGAGTTGCTGCAGGTGAAAAATGTAGAACATCCGGAAGCAGTTTCAGTTCAAGTAAATAAAGAGTTCGTATCAAGAACTGATTTTGATTCCACACTGCTCAACGATAATGATGAAGTTGACTTTTTGTATTTTATGGGAGGAGGGACTTATTGACTGGTTTCAATACTACAATAATCCACACTCAAGCAACAAAAAAAGATGTGTATGGTGCACTGCATGTCCCTATATATGGTTGCGCGTCGTTTGAGTTCGATTCTGCAGAGAATATTGAATTAGCATTTAATGGAAAAAAACTTGCGCATTCCTATTCCAGAATTACAAATCCTACGGTCGAACATCTTGAAAACAAAATCCGAAAGGTTACCGGTGCAATAGGGACTCTTGCTCTCTCCTCAGGAATGGCAGCCATCGCAAATCTCATTCTAGCTATAGCCGGTAAAGGAGATAACATCATTACCAGCAAATACTTGTTTGGGAATACCTATGGATTATTTGATAAAACCTTAAAATCATGGGGGTTGGAAACCAGATATGTTAATTTTGCAAACATGCAATCTCTCGAGAAAAAAATTGACAAAAGAACCAGGGGAATATTCCTGGAATCAATAACCAATCCAGCTTTACAGGTTGCAGATTTGAGGAAAATATCACAAGTAGCAAAAAAAAGGAATGTGCTTTTGATTGTTGACTCGACTGCTACTCCCCTCTATTTTGCAAAACTGCAGGAGCTTGGGGTAAATGTCGAAGTAATTTCAAGTACTAAATATATATCCGGAGGTGCTACATCAATTGGCGGATTAATTATTGATCATGGGACATTCGATTGGAGTCAAATAGCTGCTATGTATGATTCCGCCAGAAAATTCGGGCCAAATACACTCTTGCATAAATTAAGGACTGAAGTTTTCAGGAATATAGGGGCTTGTTTGTCTCCTCATAATGCATACCTTCAATCCCTCGGTCTTGATACTCTCGGTCTTAGAATCGAGAAATCATGTCGGAACACGCTGGATATTGCGCAATTCCTGAAGAAGCAGCAGAAGGTAAAACAAGTGAATTATCCAGGATTGAAAGATTCTGAAAATTTTCAAATTATCACCAGTCAGTTCAATGGGCTTGGGGGTTCTATTTTGACATTCAAATTGGATAACAAACAAGATTGTTTCTCTTTTATGAATAAACTGGGGATCATAAGAAGAGCCACCAATATTCATGACAACAAGAGCCTTATTATTCATCCAGCATCGACTATTTTCTGTGAATATGATGATGAATTGAAAAAAGAAATGGGAATCCCTGATACATTACTCCGACTTTCAGTTGGGATTGAGGATGTAGAGGACCTTATCGAGGATATTTCAATGGCATTAGGAGAATTATAAATGGGTTTAAGCGAATCACAAACAGAGCGATATTCAAGGCATATCATTCTGAAAGACATCGGCGTTGAGGGACAGGAAAAGCTATTGAACGGAAAAGTGCTCATCATAGGCACCGGAGGACTTGGGTCGCCCGCCGCCCTTTACCTTGCAGCAGCAGGAGTAGGTACTATCGGCCTTGTAGATGGTGATACTGTCGACCTTTCCAATCTCCAGCGGCAGATTATTCATTTCACCCCCGACCTTGAGAGGCCAAAAGTAGAATCTGCAGCGGAGAAAATAAACCAGATTAATCCTGATGTGACGGTAAATAGTCATAATAAATTTGCAAAAGCTGAAAATATTCTTGGTTTGGTAATGGAATATGATTTCGTTATTGATGGGACAGATAATTTTCCGGCTAAATTTCTGATAAATGATGCTTGTGTTATGGCAGAAAAACCCTATTCGCATGGCGGCATACTCAAATTTGATGGGCAGACTCTCACATACAAGCCGGGAAGTGCCTGCCTCCGATGTGTGTTTGAAGACTTACCGCCAAAAAATACAGTTCCCACCTGTTCTCAGGCAGGAGTCCTGGGTGCAGTAGCAGGAATGCTTGGTACAATCCAGACGGCAGAGGCAATCAAATATATAACCGGTGTGGGAAATTTGCTGGAAAACAGGATGCTTACATTCAATGCACTGGCCATGGAGTTCATGACCATCAACATTAAGCGAAATTCGGGTTGTCCGGTGTGCGGAACCACTCCGGTAATAACTGAACTGCAGGATTATGAGCAGCCTGTTTGTGACCTCATCCAAAAAAAGAACCCAATGGAGTAATTGTATGATCATCATCAACAGAAAAATAATTGAGGAAATACTTACCCATGGTTTAAATGAGCTGCCTATTGAAGCTTGTGGTTATCTGGCCGGCAAAAACAATAGAGTATACAAATATTTTCCGATGAAGAACATAGATAATAGTAAGGACCATTTTTCTCTGGATCCACAGGAACAATTCGAAGTTTTGAGGCAAGCAGGAACTTCCGGTTTTCATTTGCTTGCTATTTACCATACTCACCCGGAAACCCCGGCAAGACCCTCTGAAGAAGATATCAATCTTGCCTATGATAGTGAAATTAGCTATGTAATAGCTTCTGTACAAACCCACGATGTGAAATCTTACAAAATACAGGAAGGAAAAGTAATTCCTGAAAAATTAATAATTGAGGATTAATAATGGCGAAACAGGGTGTTGACAATGCAGAAATGAAAAAAATTGGAATGATCCAACAGAAACAGAAAGAGTATTTTGCCCTTAGGTTACGGGTGGTTGGCGGAGACCTCAATCCTGATCAGTTCAGGAAGGTCGCGGAAATAGCTGAAATCTACGGTGATGGGAATATTCACATTACAACCAGACAGGGAATAGAAATTCATAATGTCTACTACACAAAACTTGAAAAAGCAAAAGATGAACTTCAAACAGTCGGTATCAGAATGGGTGCCTGCGGGCCAAGAGTCAGAATTGTTGTGGCCTGTCCTGGAGATAAAACATGTAGATGGGGAAGCATAGAGACAAAGGGAATGGCTGCACGGATAGATGAGAAGTATTTCGGCTCAGAAACACCCCATAAATTCAAGTTTAGTGTTACAGGGTGTCCACATAACTGTGCGAAAGCATCTGAAAATGATATCGGCATTATGGGCGGCATTCTTCCGAAGTGGCAGGAGGAAGGTTGTATAGATTGTAATTTGTGCGTGAACATCTGCCCGACACAAGCAATAAGTTGTGAAAATGGACGATACTGCCTGGATGAACAAAAATGCATCAACTGTAGCATTTGTACAGCATCGTGTCCCACAAACTCCTGGGAAATTGAGAAAAAAGGATACATAGTCCTAATTGGCGGCACTATGGGGAAAATACCGAGGTTGGCTTCCAGATTAACAGGCATTGTAGAAAATCAAGACGATTTAATGCGTTATATCGATGCTGCTTTTTCTTATTACAAACAGCATGGAAGGAAAAAAGAGCGATTTGGTCATATGATTGATCGTATAGGATTGGAGAAAACAAAAGGGGATATTCTGAATGAAATATAAAGTTGCTAAAAGACTGGATTTACATGGAGTCCCCTGTCCAATGAACTTTGTAAAAACAAAAGTTGCCCTGTTCGGGTTGGAATGCGGGGACTTGCTGGAAGTGATACTTGATGAAGGAGAAGCAATCATCAATGTCCCTCGAAGTTTAAAGGACGAGGGTCACAAGATTATAAAAGTAGAGAAACTGGAAGAAACATTCAGGGTAATAGTTGAGCATGGATAATAACGGAAACCCCCTGAATAATAAAACCAGGCGAAGGAGTAATAGGTGTTACCGAACAGGCGAATTGAAGAGTTAAATAGCGATTTCAGGGATATGAAGGTTGAAGAGATACTTACTTGGGTTTACTCCTATTTTGATAATAATATGATTGCCTTTGCTACGAGTATGGGAGCTGAGGACCAAGTGTTAGCTGACAAAATTCTAAAAATTAACAAAGATGCACAGATATTTACTATCGACACGGGAAGGATGTACCAGGAAACATACGACCTTATTGAAGAAACCAATAATAGATATGGAATAGATATTGAAGTCCTTTTCCCTGAACCGAAAGATATTAAGGAAATGGTAAAGAAAGACGGTCCAAATCTTTTCTATAAAAGCGGGGAGTTGAGAAAAAAATGCTGCATGGTGAGAAAAGTAAAACCATTGACCAGAAAACTCAATACACTGGATGCCTGGATTGTGGGATTACGCAGGGAACAATCCTTGACAAGAAGTGATATCGGGATAATTGGTATGGATGAATCTTTCGGGTTGGTAAAAATTGCACCATTGGCTAATTGGACAATCGATTCAGTATGGAGTTATATACAAGAGAACAGATTACCCAGTAATGCTCTCCATGACAAGAACTATCCAAGTATTGGTTGTGTTCCCTGCACCAGGGCTATCGATGTTGGTGAGGATATCAGGGCAGGAA
>JAGLNY010000407.1 GCA_023139255.1 Spirochaetales bacterium | reverse complement strand
AGCTGAATGAAAAATCATTTACTGAGTCCGTACTTATGGTTATCTTGGGAACAAGTTTTTTGAGAAATGCTTTTGCATGTTCAATAATTTCTGCGGATTTACTGGAGACGGATTTCAAGAGCTGTTCTGCATAGACTTGAAAAAACTCTTCTTCGGTCCTGATTTTGAATAAATCCAGCATCACCACTCTGTATTGCACATTCAAGGAAAAATTATCTCCAATGCATTTTTTCACAAGCGAGGATTTGCCCCAGCGGCGCGGGGAAATGAGAATCGTGGATATTCCGCTAAAGAGATTATGTTTAAGTATCTCAAGATATTTGGCTCTGTCCGTAAAAGACAATCCTGAAACAATTTTCCCAAATTGAAAAGGTGATTCCATACAATACCCCCTAGAATGCTACCCACTAGTAGCATACCGCATGGTATCATCTTGTGCAAGTAAAAAAGAGCTCACCCC
Source organism: Spirochaetales bacterium (assembly GCA_023139255.1). Classification (GTDB taxonomy): domain Bacteria; phylum Spirochaetota; class Spirochaetia; order JABMQR01; family JABMQR01; genus JABMQR01. Next base: position 1,175 of record JAGLNY010000407.1, on the reverse strand, counting down.
TACGCCAAAAAATCAAAACTATCCCCCTTCCCTTTTGTTTATTCCAACTGTAAATAATGCAATATCTGTGGATTAATGCTTTCAGGAGCCATGTTCAATCCCAAAATTTCTATCCGAAAAATAATCGAGAAACAGTTCATGAATTACTACTAATTATTCATGAACTATGTTACTCTATGTATAGAGGGGTTTTATGGCTAATTTACAAGTAAGAGACATTGATGAGAAATTGTATTCGTCACTCAGAAACCTGGCAACAAATGAAAAAAGATCTATCAGCCAGGAAGTGATATATATACTTCAAAAATATCTATCACTTCCAAAGTTGTTTAATGTTAATCCCACTGATGAGTTTTTACTACTTTCCGGAAGTTGGGATGATGATAGAAATGCTGAAGAAATTATTAAAGATATTAATGATAATCGAATAAATTCTGCGCGGTTTGGTAGTAATAATGAATTATTTGATTGATACAAATATTATAATTTATAGTCTGAAAGATAATAAATCGGTTAATGAAAAATTTAGACTACTAAAAGATATGCCAAAATCATTATCTGTTATTACCTATGGCGAATTGATTTATGGTGCAAAAAAATCAAAGAATATTGAAAAAAACTTAGCAACAACTCATAGAGTCTCTGAATTATTCCCAATTATTAATATTTCTCCGGCTATTATGGAAACATTTGGAGAGCTTAAAGCATCCTTAGAAAAAAAAGGTCAAATTATAGACGATATGGATTTACTAATAGCCTCAACAGCACTAACACATAATCTGATTCTCGTTACAAATAATGAAAAACATTTTCGAAGAATAGAGGGACTAGATATCGAAAACTGGGTTACATAATTGGGAATTATGATATGGTATTAGCTGCATTTGCTAATATCCACATTAGATTTTATATATTTTTATCCCGTGTAATTCACGCATTAATAAAAAGTGCCTATCAAGTGAGAATTATTATTCCCTTCTCTGTTACAGCTTTAAATAAGATAGATTCCGTCAACTGGTTATTGCGCACGCATGCATATTTCCTATAAGAAAGAAAATTAACTCTCTATGAATTATCCGGATAACCAATTTTTTGCGTATTTGTGTATTCAGGTGCCAGGCACCCGGGCAAAATTTTACTCTCAGATTTACACCTAAACCTGCATTTAAATCATG
>JAGLNY010000406.1 GCA_023139255.1 Spirochaetales bacterium | reverse complement strand
TCATCATATTATGCAGGTTCAGAGCCCTTCCCTGATAATACTATAGCATTAGATATTTCTGAGTTTGCTCCTTATATCAATGAGTATGATTTATTTTTGAGAACTGATACCAGCAGTAGTTCTGATAATGGCGTTCTGAACAATTTTGCCGTTGAGTTTTATTCAGACTACGATGAAGAAGCTTTTAAAATCATCAGTGGGGAAACGGGTGGTTTTTCGTCAAATATGCAAACTGATTTCTTGGCACCAACAGCAAACTCTCTTTCAGCAGAAGAACATAATTCAGTCATACCTTTGGACAGGGCTAGTCCCGATCAAATGGGTTTTATAGAGGAATATCCAGGTGTTGAAGAATTAGCACATGACATGGATATTATAGGAGTATATGAGGAAGGAAAGAACTACAATATAATTGTTGATAGTAAATACGGTACTGGTGATATACCCCCAACGATAGAGCAGTGGAAAACTATGGTTAAACTCCGTGCTGTTGATAATAAAAGAAAATTTGGTATTTTACCAAATGAAGTTGACCATTCAGAAACTCAGTATTTCCCTCCAGTCGGTAATCAGGGGCGTGAAGGTTCTTGTGTTGCGTTTACTTTTGGGTATTATATTCAAACATATACGGAAGCTCGTGAGCACAACTGGGACTTATCAGGTACTAGTGGGGGTGGAGACTGGCCGGGATATCCTCTTAGCAATCTTGACAAGATAATAAGCCCCGATTTTCTCTACCATCAAATAAATGGTGGCAGTCCAGGGGCAAACGGGACTGTAGCTGCCAGTTTTATTAATAGGATGGGTGGATCCTCCTGGCAGGAGATGCCCTATAGTGATGATGAAGAAAGCGGAGAATCTCCCTATTTTTATAACTGGCCAAGCGAATCTGCATATAGAGAAGCTGCTCAATACAGAGGAAGAGAAACAAATCCTACTTATTGGAGTTATAACACATCAGGGTATTTTGTCATTACTAGTGATGCAGAGATAACTTTATTAAAAGAGCTGCTTGCAGCTGGTTATTGTGTGTATGTTTCTGTTGAAGCAGCTGCATTATACAATTTATTTGATTCAAATGATGTTGTCACAGGCTATTCCAGCGGTGCTATGTCAACAAATCATGCTAATACCATCGTTGGATATAAGGAGGGTAGTGCCTGGGATCTAGATAACCCTGATGATTAGAAAATTCTGTTTTGATAGGATTGTAGCAGAGGCCTGGAAGGTGGAAATTCGAATATTTTCACACTATTGGTTCTGCTTCTCTAAAGAGTGATATGCTCTTATCCATATACATGATAAAGTTTTAATAGCTGATAAAATAAATTTTTCAAATAATATCGAGGTAAACAAATGTCATTGTTTAGAAATAATCCGTATAAACTTCAAAAAAAGATTCCTCAACCATTTAAGCATGAAATAGCATCTTGGGAAGAAGGAATATGTGTGTTGTGTGGTAATAAAATGGAGGGAACAACCTATTATTGTCCTATATGTGAAAAATATTACTGTATTGATTGTGCGGTAAATAATATTGGGGCAAAAAATGTGTCCGCAATGTACGGGACTGACTTTTCTGCAAACGGTAAAAGTAATCTCATAGCTGAAACAACTGTGGAAACCTGCACTTCCAGACCCCTCTCCCGAAGGGGGCGCGGACGGCTTCGCCTTACCGGCGGAATACCGTGCCCTGGTGAACGGCTTCGCCTTATCAATGCCGGGCGAGTGGCAATGAGCCCGTGAATTCAGCCGGCAGGAAACAGCCGGGATGGAGCGATGGGGAGACTTCCCCCTCCCATAAATCATGCTGATAACTCAGAAAATAATTACAGTTGTACTCCAATATTTTCATCTAAGAGATCCCTTAGGACTGCGCTTAGTGAAAAATCAGCCTTCGCTTACTGACTTGCAAAGAATAATCCTGTAGTATTTTATTACTTGCTGAAATCGGATAATATCCATAGGATAGATAAAAGGATTCACTAGTTAAAAAAGTTAGGATTATGATAATTAAAAAAAGTGCAGTAGAAAACATCAGGAAGAAATACCACGAAATTTCGTTGGGTCTCAATGAGAGAAGCCGCAGGATGTGGGCGGCGGTTGAGGCAAAGAACATCGGGTGGGGCGGGATTACCGTGGTATCAGAAGGTACGGGAATTGCCCCGAAAACAATCCGAAAGGGATTGCTGGAGCTGGGGGGAAGGCAGTATGT
>JAGLNY010000405.1 GCA_023139255.1 Spirochaetales bacterium | reverse complement strand
TGTTGCGACACTGTGGCAAGAATCTGTTTTCCATATTCAGCCCGGTTGCCCTGCAGGATTTCTTTATTGATTCGTACGCCGACCCGCCAATACAAAAGAGTCAGGCTGATATTGACAGTAACGGCAACTGCTGAACGTGCCTCATCGATCATTTGCCGTAAATCAGAAATGAGCACATCCAGATCCAGAGACAGGGAAACTTTAGCGTCTTTATTTTCAAAGCCAAGATTGGCACCGTTACTCTTTTTACTATTGGTCATGTAATTTCCTTTTTCTATCCACCTACGCCTTGTTATGCATATTTTCTTTATTGCGGTTAATTTTGATAAACATACACCGACTTACGGTTACCGTCATATTAAGTAATCCGTTTGGACCACAATTGTGCGTAAAACAAGTCCTCCCACCATGTCCCGGCAGATTTAAATTCAATCATAAAACAGGAAATGCGGAAATCATTAATCTCAAGCTTCTCAATAGCAGGTTCAATAGGGAGATCTGCTTTTTCCGCAGGATTAGTACTATCATGTGAACAAATATAAATCCCGGGATGCAAAGGAAACAATCCGGGATTAGCACCATTCCCATTGCCGGAAAATAACGCTTGCCAATCCAGTACAACTTGCTGGGCAGAAGGCAGGGGAAATGACAAGAAAAAAGCACTTTTATCCTTCACTATCGAGTTGATGGAAATAATACCCGGTTTTTCGACAAATGGTACAGTCTCCAGATTCGGTCGATCCTGAAACCAGGCCAGCGGGATAAGCGGTGGAAGTGCTAAAGCTGAAACATACCCAAATTCCCTAAAGATTTTTTTCCGATAACTCGTTATCTTCAGGGAAGCATGTTCAGAGAGTGTTACAGCAATAAGATAAATAGACTCATTCATATAAGGTAGAGTGTCTTATTTTGCGGATTATTTCAATAAGCTCCGGGATAGGATTTATTGCGTGGGAATCGTAGTGAAAGAATGCACAGGGGTCTTTACATAAATCAAATTATTTGGTAGTTTCAACGAGCTGTGTATCTGTTATTAAATGATGATGCACTTTTTAGATATGAACAAGGTGGGAAACAATGGCACGCAGATGTGAGATATGCGGAAAAGGAACAGTAGCTGGTAACAATGTCCCGAGAAAAGGGCAGCCAAAAAAGAAGGGCGGTGTTGGACAGCACATCGGTGTAAAAAGCAAACGTGTATTCAAACCCAATATCCTTAAAGTAAAAGCCAATATGAATGGTACAGTCAGGACAGTAAAAATTTGTGCTCGATGCCTTAAATCCGGGAAGGTGGAAAAGGTATAAGCAGTCTGAATTTACTGCGGCACTGGTAAAAACCAGAAATAGAGAGTCCTTCAAAAGGGACTCTTTTTTTATCAGGAGTCCTAAAGACTCCTTAAATTGGTTTCAAATAGTGTGAAGATACGGTACGATTGCCGTATTGAAAATATAGAGTCTAAGGAGCAGGTATGAAAGAGTGGTCTGTACATTCCATAAAGGGAATCCTGAACAAAAACAACCTGAACAGCCAGAGTATAATGGCTATACGGAAGCAAACCGCTGCAAAAAAGGCTGCCCTTGTTATTACCCTGAAAACCTCAGGAAGCGAAAAACTCTCAAGCCTAATAGCTGAGGCAGTCAACCATAATGAGCGAATTTGGGGTAAGCTTGGGAGAATGTTTGAGGACAGGACAACACTGATCAGTACTCTGTTGGGCGGGGAAGAGAGAAAAGCACTCCTGAAATCAGTAAAAAAAGGATTCGGTGATGTTGAAGATATACTCAAAGCCGTCTGGCTGATAGGTGAAGCATCAGAAAGTACGAGAATTTTTGTTGACAGGCTTGAATTACTCTGGATTCTTGAATCATTACAGGTCCTGATGGGACAGGCGGGATTCCGTGCAGCAGTAATAGATTCATCCCAGCTTATTCACACAACAAAAATCGAATCAGGCTACCGGTTACGAATGGATAAAACCGGTTATCACCTGAACGGATTTCTGAAGAAAGCGGGTGATGTTGATACTCTGCTTATAGGTGGTGGATGGGCACTTTGCGATGATAACTCAGTAGTCGATCCGGATGAGAACAGCGGTGAGCTGTCAGCTGCCGCTATCGGGGCAATACTTAATGCAGATTCCATAACATTCTGGAACCGGAAAGATATGCTGATGACTGCTGATATAGAGGAAGTCCCCAGTGCCTCAATTATCCCGGAAATAACGTATGCCGAGGCAACGGAACTCTCCTATTTCGGTGCAAAAGTACTGCACCCGCTTGCTATGGCACCTGCTATGGCAAAAAACATACCCATCTACCTCAGGGGCATGGGTAAAAATCAGATTAATCATCCCGGGACAAGAGTCTCATCGAGGAATGAAAACTCGAAGGGACAAATGGTTAAAGGTTTTTCCGCGATTCATCACACCGCACTGATTAATATTGAGGGGGCGGGGATGATAGGAGTGCCCGGAATATCATCAAGACTATTTACCTCAATGCGCAATGCCGGAATCTCAGTTGTATTGATATCACAAGCTTCCAGTGAACATTCAATATGCTTTGCTGTATCGGAAAAGGAAGCAGGTAAAGCAGAAAAAGTCGTACGGAGAACCTTTGCCGAGGAACTTGCCGGTTATCGGATAAATTCTGTTGAAGTGGAGCGGGACTGCGCTATTCTGGCTGCTGTAGGCGAGGCGATGCCTGGAGTTCCTGGAATAGCTGCCAAGTTTTTTGGTGCGTTGGGAAAAGCAGGTGTCAATGTCAGGGCCATTGCACAGGGATCATCAGAAAGGAATATCAGTGCAGTAATAAAAGGAATGGATTCCACTAAGGCATTACGCGCCCTTCATGCAAGTTTTTTTCTCTCGAACCAGACTCTCAGTATTGGGTTATTCGGCCCTGGGCTGATAGGTGCCACGCTGCTCTCCCAGATCTCAAGGGAATCGGGCAGGTTGAAAACTGAGTTCGGTGTTGATTTGCGGATTCGTGCGATAGCGGATTCAAAAAATATGCTGATAGATGATTACGGTATTGATTTGTCGTCATGGAAAGACCGATACGAAAAAGAAGCAGTCCCTATCGACCTGAAAAAATATACTGAACATGTTGCAGCAGATTATTTTCCGCATACGGTTTTCATAGATTGCTCTACATCATCGATTCTCCCGAAGCACTATGTTGAGTGGATACAGCGTGGTATCCATATCATCACTCCCAATAAAAAAGCAGGAACAGAAAAACTGCCCGATTATCATGCATTAATGGATCAGGGGAGAAAGAAAGGCATGCATTTTCTCTATGAGACCACCGTTGGTGCCGGGCTCCCGATAATTAATACCCTGAAGGACCTTATCCAGACCGGGGACCGTATCCAGAAAATTGAGGGAGTTTTGTCCGGGACATTGGCATACCTTTTCTGGAGATTCGATGGGTCAGTACCATTCAGTACCCTTGTTCGTGAAGCGAAAGAGCTGGGTTATACCGAACCGGATCCAAGGGATGACCTTTCCGGTATGGATATTGTGAGGAAAGCGGTAATACTTGCAAGGGAGATAGGTATTGAAATCGAGATTGAGGATGTTCCCGTACATAACCTGATCCCTGAAAAACTCCGCAGTGCATCGAATGATGAGTTCATGGACAAACTTGGGCTGATTGATGCCCCAATGCTGAAAATGCAGAAGGAAGCTGATAAAAATAATCAGCTCCTGAAATATGTCGGGGTAATTAAGGCTGATGGAACCTGCACAGTTGAGCTCAAGGGATACCCGAAGGATCACCCGTTTGCCCGCATAACAGGAACAGATAATATCGTGGCATTTACTACTGACCGTTACCACGAACAACCGCTCGTAATCCAGGGGCCCGGGGCAGGACCGGAAGTTACTGCCGGTGGTGTATTCGCGGACCTGCTTAGATTGGGCGCTTATCTTGGAGCAAGATTTTAACACTATTGAAGGAGGATCTTTTAAAAACAGGCATTTTAAAAGATCTTCAGGGAGATTTTGAATGGATTTCATCAGCACACGGGGAAAAGGGGAATCACCAGCTATACACGCCTCTGCAGCAATACTAAAAGGATTAGCCCCGGATGGCGGCCTCTATGTTCCCGAGACATTTCCCCAGCTGGGAACGGATGTCCTGGAAGGTGCACACTCATATCAGGATATGGCTTACAGCGTTTTGAAAAAATTCTTTAAAGGTGATCCTCTCGAATATGATCTGCAAAGTATCTGTGAACACGCTTTCGATTTTCCTGTTCCCCTGCAATGGTATAATGAGACTCAGGCAGTACTGGAACTCTTTCACGGCCCAACTGCCGCATTTAAGGACTTCGGCGCCCGGTTTCTTGCAGAAGCCATGGAAAAGCTGATAGCTCATGACAACAGCTCCCTGACAATCCTGGTAGCTACATCCGGGGATACCGGCGGGGCAGTGGCAGCGGCGTTCTTCGGGAAACAAAATATCCATGTGAAAGTCCTGTTTCCGAAAGGAAGAGTGTCTGAGAGACAGGAAAAACAGTTAACCTGCTGGGGCGGCAATGTTGAAACTTATGCCGTAAAAGGTACTTTTGATGACTGCCAGCGCATGGTTAAGGAAGCGTTTATGAACCAGGAGATTTCCGATAAGTGGAATCTCACCTCAGCAAACAGTATAAATCTCGGTCGTCTGCTTCCGCAGGCAGTCTATTATGTATATACCTCTATTGCCTATCAGAGAAAAACAGGGGTAAAACCGGTTTTCGTTATACCCAGCGGGAATGTCGGGAACTCGATTGGTGCGCATTGGGCAAAGGCTATGGGAGCCCCGATTGAGCGGATAGTGCTTGCTGTCAATGCAAACAGGACAATACCGGATTTTCTTGATACAGGCATGTATGAACCCAGGGAAAGTGTTGCTACACTGGCAAATGCGATGGATGTAGGTGATCCCAGCAACATGGAGCGGTTGCGGTATATTTTTCCCCGCATAGAAAAGATGCGTGAAAATGTTACCTCATTCAGCGTATCTGATGAAGAAATTTTAAAAACTATTGGTGATGTATGGAAAGATCATCAATATGTGGTGTGTCCCCATACCGCAGCGGGTGAATTTGTCCGGAGAAATTTTGTCTCGGAGCAGCACGCAATTGTTGTGGCAACAGCACACCCGGCAAAGTTTG
>JAGLNY010000404.1 GCA_023139255.1 Spirochaetales bacterium | reverse complement strand
GCACATGATTTTGATTTTAAGCATTTTGGGATAGAACGGAACAAGTGTATAGATGACAATCTTATCGAAGAATTAATTGGCAGGAAAATCCAATCGAAGAAAGATCCGTTCCAAAGAGAGGATTGTGGTTGTATCGAAAGCAAAGATATCGGTACATATAATACCTGTACCAATGATTGTCAGTATTGTTATGCTAATAGTAATAAAGCATTATCGTGTAATAATCATAATAGATATGACCCTTTATCTCCGCTGCTTTGTGATAGACTGAATGGAGCTGAAATCATAACACAGTATAAAAAAAATAAGTAAGGGTTTTTTAAAATAGATATTTTTAAAAACCAACCGGTTATTCAAAAGTTTCCGAATTTATATGTCACTACATTATTAATTATATTAGTTATAGGAAACTTCATAAGGCAATTTCAAAAATCTTTGATTTTTAAATTACCTCAGCCGCTTATAATTAGTGACAAGCAAAAAGATATGTTTCAGAATAACTGTCAATAAAGAATCATTACTTCATAGAGAGATGTACCGGCAATCTCCTCTTTACTGTTTTCATGCTGGATATATCCTTCAAATTCGGCAACAATTCTAAAATATGAAGGTCGTGTGATAAAAGTCCGGACAAATTTGTGAACAAATTTCCCAAATTCTTTTGGCTCCAGCAGGTCTATTTTTTCTACCAACTCTTTTTTTTCTATCTTTATTTTTACCGCTGTATGTTCTTTTTCATCTACAAAGTTTATCTCAATCAATTCAGGATAAGATCGGCCCAATTCTTTGTCATAGGTGTATCCGGACTTGCTTATTTCGGGATTTCCGATGCCATGGAGTACCTTGTTGTCTTTCGCAATATACAAAGGTTTATATGAAGCCCCCTTGGGACCACCAGGGTTCTTTAAATCAACATCGGCATATATGATTGTATATTTTCCGGTAATTATTCTTCCCCAGACCCAGGATTTTGCAGCTTTATAGATGGGTTGATAACCCCAATTATGATCTGAATAGCCTGAACCGGACACCACGGTTGTTCTGTTGCCTGCTTTGATCGTACCTTCAATTCTGTTTTTTGCCTGATGGATTGTCCAGAAAAACAATTTTTTATCATCAATTGCGCCGCTGCCACGAGGCATCCAGCCAGGGGAAGTGGTAGTGAGTAGTAAATCTGCTCCATCACCATTAAATTCAAAATTTACCTGAATCTTATCAGCTGAAATTCGCCGGACAAATCCTACCGGTGTTTCCAAAAGCAAATCCTCTGCAGATGCTTTGAATTGCCCTGGTTCCAGTGTCTCGAATTTCATCATCTTTTCCGACCAGTTTTCTGAATAAAGGGAAAAAAGGATTGTAGGTTTGCCCGCAATAAAATCCCTTCCATGGAATACGATGACAAATGTTCGGCCGTCTTCCAGCTCTCCATCAAAATACCACCACTCGAAATAGTCTTTTGATTTGGCGGGATGTTGTGCCATATCTTTAAGATCAGGTGGTTTTTTACCCCAGTCTTCAGATATCATTTTCTTATTATGCGTGAATCCCATAAAAATATCCTTTTCTCTATCTTTCAAATATACACCGGATTTTCAGAAAATAATACCCAGGTTGATGCTGCGACGCCAAAAGGTGACACCAAAATATCCGAGGCCGTATCAGTTAGTTTCCATGTTTTCGGTTGCTGTTGCGACCAGATGCTAAAAGAAGAGGGCAGGGCTTACGTTATATTTATGGGCTAATCTTGCGATATGATTTTTATTCAGGTCTCTTTTTCCATGTAATATTTCACTGATGACTGAGCGGGGAGCCACGTCAGCAAGGTCTATTTGTTTATGATTATGCTCTTCCATTAAGTACTTAAGAAGCTCAGCACCAGTTGCTTCGGACTGCTGTACAGTCTGCTCATACTGGTCGATCTGGAGTTTAAGATAGTTGTATATCCCCTGAACTTCTTTGTGCCCATCACGTATCAGTCCTTTCCATTTATAAAGCATTTTTCCGGCTTCAATGGCTTCTTTATCGTTGTTGACATGAAATTTTTGTAAAAACTTAATAGCGATATCAGCTTCACTATTTTTTTTTGTATTAGTCATTTTCAAGTTCATCATACAATTCCTCTTAACAATATTTTCTGGTGTACTGTGCATGAGTTAAAAATTCCAGGATAAAGACTTCCTGCGTATCATAATCAATTTCAGTAATCAACCGAAAATCATTATTCATTATATCAAAACAAGTCTTATCTTTTTCTGTACCAACACGGTCAGCACGTTTAAATGTTTGTTTTAGTTCCTTATGCTCTTTGGGGTGACAATTACTCACTACCAACATCCACTTCTCGTTAACTTTTCGAGCAACCGGATATTTTTTACCTATATTTCGAAGCTTTGCCTTGGTGATAATATCCAATCTTTTCTCCTGTCTCAAATTTCGCATATTGCGACACAAAAGTCAATGGGATGTTTCGCATATTGCGACACGTATGTTACTGTCTGGATCGAGAGAGGGA
>JAGLNY010000403.1 GCA_023139255.1 Spirochaetales bacterium | reverse complement strand
TCTCCTGAAAGTTTTACATACTCAATATTCAATACATTGATATTTTCTGATGTATCATAATTCGCTGATGAAACGGGATCCGTTCCAGTGGAGTCGGGAAGGTTAGGAGGATCTCCTGTCCCGGAGAAGTAGCTTTGTAATAATTCAATATGAGAATCCATAGCAAAAGGTTTGTTATACTCAGCAGTGAGTATTGAATCACCATATATATAGTCATCAAGCATTTTCTCAGAACTGATTAAAGCCCCAACATGATTATAAAATTCCATTACACGAGTTATTTGTCCTGAAGATAAACTTGATGACGCAAGGTCTTCGGCAAGCTCAGTATAAAGTTCCGGATAAAAATAACTACTATTGTAATCAGTAATGAAAGACCAGCTGTATAAAGATTCTGCCCGCCAGGCGAGATAGTTTTCCAGAGAATCAAGAGTCAAATTAATCATAATAGATTCCCTGCGTGGAAATATCCATGATAATGCTATCCTGCCGCGTATGTCCATCAATACAGTTTCAGAAATAAATCCGGGTTTTTCCAATCTGAATGTATGTTTGCCTTTTGGGATGAATGCAGTAAACTGACCCGATCCAATATATATATCATCACAGTAGACAGCTGCACCATTTGGGGTACTGCTAAAACTTACTTTAGAACCATTCTGAATGATCCCTGGAAGGAAAAGAGTAAGAAAAATAATGAGTAATGCAATAAAAATATAGAGAACCAGTAAATATAGTCCCGGTGGAATTCCAAAAATTGATTTCAGCTTAACATTAGCAGGTTTTTCATCTTTTTTTTTGCTCATGGCAGTAGAGTATATATACCTGTTAAACTTGTCAATGGAATCTTTATATGCTATTTTGTTGGTTATGATTCAAAAAACTGAACTGTATACTGCGATACAATCCTGGACAGAAAAAAAATTGACAAAACGCAGACTTAAACATTTTGAGATACGAAAAAAGCAAAAGAAAAAAAGCCAGCTGAGGGAATGGATAGAAGCTCTTCTCTGGGCTGTCATTGTGGTATTCTTAATTAATCAATTTATTTTCCAATTATATGAGATACCCACCCCCTCAATGGAAAATACTATTCTTGTTAAAGACCGGGTTTTTGTGAATAAATTCACCTATGGCCCGGAAATTTATCCAGGCGGCCCAAAGATTTTGTCATTTAACAAGCCTGAGAGAAATGAGATAATAGTTTTTGAAAACCCGAATTACATTACACGGGGACCAATCTTTGATATTGTAACCCGAATAGTTTATATGATAACACTTTCACTGGTGAATTTGGACAAGGATGAAAATGGTGAAGCCCGCTCACAACTGTATGTAAAAAGGGCAATTGGTATGCCGGGTGATGTAGTTAGTTTTGATAAAGGGAATGTTTTTATTCAACCGCAAGGGTACAGCGAAAAAATACGTGAAGAATCTTTTAGAAGGGAGTCAGGATATGATGTGCCGATGAAACGTCAGATCCCACAGACTGATTATGAAGCATTTTCTGTAGCTGCTGCAATTAAAGCATATGAAATCAAGCATGTAAGTATTCCGGATTATCTGGTTAGAATCCCCGTTCAAAACAGAAATAATTTTATTGATAATTATCATTTTTATAAAGAATTATATGCTATGCAGAAAAAAATAGATCCGTCTGATTTTAGAATACAATCTTTAGCGGCAAGGTATAAAAATGGTTTTTTTATTCCGAAAAATTATTTACTCCCGTTTGGTGATAATAGGGACAACTCTTTTGACGGCAGGTATTTCGGACCTGTTGCATTCAAGGATGTTCTTGGTAAGACTATTTTTAGATTCTGGCCTTTAAACCGCATAGGACTTGTGAACTAAAAGTATGAGTACTCTGGAAAAAGCAATTACATCACTGATATCCCGGCAGAGAGAAATGTCATTATATATACATATTCCATTCTGCCGCCAAAAATGCAGCTACTGTAATTTCTACTCATTACCGATTAATAAAGCAAGTAATAATAATGTAGAACAAACCTGCAGAAGAATTCTTCTTGAAATTGATAGAGCTAATACAGCATATCAAAAAGCTTATAAAACTGTTTTTATCGGTGGCGGAAATCCAGGAATATTGAGTAAGGAATTACTTGAAAAGATACTTATAAAAGTTTCAGAAAATGGAAGCCCATCAGAAGTAACCATAGAGTGCAATCCGGAAAATATCACCGATGATTTAATTTCACTTTTTCAAAAAGGGTTGGCTACACGGCTAAGCACCGGCATTCAATCATTATCTGGCAAGTTACTGAAAAACATAGGGAGAAGTTGTGCTGATACCAGTATAGTTCTTGAAGCATTAAAAAATCAAAAATTGAGTCAACGAACCTGGATAATGAATGTTGATCTGATCGTCGGAATTCCGGGACAATCTCTGGATGATATAATTAAGGATATACATGAGATTTTTGAAATTTCCAAACCGGAACATTTCTCAATTTATGATTTAACCTACGAGCCTGGTACACCTCTTTTCAAAAAATATTTCGATAAATTACAGGATTTACGGGAAGATAATGAGCAATTGCTTCAGAAGGTTTGGCATTACATGAAGGAATTTGGGTATCATCAATATGAAATCTCTAA
>JAGLNY010000402.1 GCA_023139255.1 Spirochaetales bacterium | reverse complement strand
AACGGAAAGTAATTTACAGAGATGGTGTAATTCTCGCGGCTTCCCACTGTGTCCAGCCGATAGATGGGGAAAAAATTGTCGAGAAAACTGTTCGCTTCCGCACTATTGGCGACATGACCTGTACCGGGGCTGTTGAATCCCCTGCTGCCGACATTGAAGATATTATTGCAGAGATCGCGGCCACCAGGACAACAGAACGCGGCGGGCGGGCGGATGACAAGCGCAGTGAAGCGGCTATGGAAGACCGAAAAAAACTTGGGTACTTCTAAAGGAATTGATATGAACAAAACGCACAGTGTTGATAACTATTTACATAAGGAGCTCCTCCGCTTTACGACTGCCGGAAGCGTTGATGACGGAAAGAGTACGCTCATTGGCCGGATGCTTTATGACAGTAAGGCAATTTTTCAGGATCAGATGGAAGCCCTGGAGAGAACAAGCACATTAAGAGGGGATGATGAAGTTGATCTTGCCCTTCTTACAGACGGTCTGAGGGCGGAGAGAGAGCAGGGAATAACCATAGACGTTGCGTACCGCTACTTTTCTACACCTAAAAGAAAATTCATCATTGCAGACACACCCGGGCATGTTCAGTATACGAGAAACATGATCACAGGAGCTTCTACGGCAGATCTTGCCATCATCCTCATCGATGCAAGAAACGGCGTCTTGACCCAATCAAAAAGACATGGGTTTATAGCCTCTCTACTGGGGATTCGGCATCTCCTTGTTGCGGTAAACAAGATGGATTTAGTGGGTTGGTCAGAAGATGTTTATAATAAAATTGTGGAAGATTACACAACCTTTTCAGAAAAGCTGGAGATCCACGACATGACATTTATTCCTATCTCTGCGCTCAAGGGAGATAATGTAGTCGACAAGAGCAAACATCTGCCCTGGTATGACGGCGGGACGGTTATGCACTATCTAGAGAGTGTTACCATATCTTCAGACAGGAACCTTATTGATTTCCGGTTTCCGGTGCAGTATGTAGTCCGCCCGCATCTGGATTTCAGGGGTTTTGCCGGACGCATAGCATCAGGCACTATCAAAGTCGGGGAAGAGATTATCTCCCTTCCCTCGTGTACAGAATCCAGGATAAAAGAGATTATTTTTTATGAGGATAAACTTGAAGAGGTCTTCGAAGGACAATCGGTTATTATTACTCTTGAAGATGAAATAGATATTAGCCGCGGGGATATGATTGTGAGAAAACATAATGTCCCGACAGTTTCCAATACATTCGAGGCCATACTCTGCTGGATGGATGATACAAAACCATTAAACACTTCGACTTTTTATGAAATCCAGCATACCACAAAAAATGTCCAGGGGTATGTCAGAAATCTACGGTATAAAATTGATGTAAATACTCTTCATAGAGAATCTGCGGATCACCTGCTACTCAATGAAATTGGCAAAGTCCGGATTGAAACAACTTCACCCCTGTTTTTCGATCCCTATACTAAAAACAGGCAATCGGGTAGTTTCATCCTGATTGATCCTGCAGCAAACCTTACCGTTGGGGCCGGGATGATTGTTAAGAACATTAGTGAGATAGATCCGGATGCAGACAGCAAAATAAAATCGACTAATGTTATGTGGGAAGATAGAATTGTAACAAGAGAAGACCGGGAAGAAAAATATGGTCAAAAAGCACAGGTTTTCTGGTTCACCGGCTTGTCCGGGTCGGGCAAGACTACTCTTGCAAGAGAGTTGGAGAAGAAGCTATTTGACGAAGGCAAACAGGTCTATCTCCTTGATGGTGATAATATACGGCATGGAATAAATGGGGATCTGGGTTTTACTGAAAAGGATAGAAAAGAAAATATACGAAGGATCGGTCATATTGCAAAGCTTCTGTATAATGCCGGATTTATTGTTCTCTGCAGTTTCATATCCCCAAAAAGGGAGATGCGGGAATTTGTAAGAGGCCTTTTCCCGGAAGGTTCATTCAGTGAAGTGTTTGTGAAATGCGATATTAAGAGATGTATAAGCCGGGATCCGAAAGGATTGTATAAAAAAGCCCTTGCCGGAGAGATTTTGAATTTTACCGGTATCACTGCTGTGTATGAGGAGCCGGAGGATGCTGAAATTGTGATCGACACAGAAAAAGTGTCTATCCAGGATGGAGTTGGGAAGCTTGGAAGCAGGCTGATAGGGAAGCAGACTGGAGACGGGATACCGGAGTAGGAAAAGGGGCTTCCGTAAAATCTGTCTCCTGTCTCCTGTCTC
>JAGLNY010000401.1 GCA_023139255.1 Spirochaetales bacterium | reverse complement strand
TTGATCCTTTTGTAACCAAATATCTCAGGAATAGTTGTAACAATGTTAGGTTGTAAGATATATGAAAAAAAATATTACGATTATTATATTTATTCTCTTTGTTGTCGTTGGTATGCTTCATGCTGAAGGGTACGTACTGCCGAATTCCAGTCAGAATGGGACCTCCAGGATTGTCGGGCTAGGCGGAGCGGTAACCAGTCTCTCAGATAACCTGAATGTTCAGACAATGAATCCTGCTGCGTTATACTTTACTTCAACAGCCAGACTGCATACAGGACTAAATTATCTGGATACATTCCAGCTGGAAAACACCTATAACAATGGCCTGGGAGATTTTCTGCATCAACCATCAATAACCTTTGATCTGACATTTACTGCACCGGGATGGTTTATCGGTGCGTACTCTGATTATTGTCTTGAGAATAAAGGAGCAGAAAGCGGGATCCTGACATTGGATGTTACCAGATTAAATGTAATGAAAGCTGGAATTGCACTGGGAATTGGCTCTCTTTCTATAGGTGCAGATGTTAGCGCCTCAAAAAAATCAAAAAAAAATGGTCTAAAAATAGATATTGGCAGTGATGTAATATCTATCGGTGCAGAACTTCTACAGGAAATCTTTTTTGCGGAACTCGACCCCAACAATGATGAAACCCTGGAAGTTGGTTTGGGTATGATGCTGGATGTAGGGATCTTCACTCTTGGTGTTTATAGTGATAAAGTGGTTGATTTTATGCCGGATTCAGGATCAGGGACATCAATTAATTTAGGAGTAATACTACAGAACCTTGACTTTGGTATTAGCATGAGCACCGATGGCAATACTGGAGCAGGCAGGTTTCAGTTTGCACACCTCCTTCTTGCAGCTGATCTGAAGAATATCGGTGATGATACTAGTCGAACCCTAAATTTGGGGCTGGAAGGTTCTCTTATGTTTACAAACAGGCTGTCTTTGGCAGTACAGCTTGGTTACAATCAACCAGCACCTGATCTGAATTCCATTTTGTCCCTGACTGGTTATGAAAATGGAGTGTATTCAATTGGGGTTTCATCCGACCTGCTGTTTATGACAGTAAATGCTGCTGTTGTTTTGCCGTACCAGACTTTGACGTCATTATTCAGCAACACGGGTGGTATTATGGAGGGTGCAGTAGTTGGGGTGATGTCTTTCGGTATATTTCTTTAAGTGAACAACCTTACCGTTGGGAAATAAGTTTTTTACAGATTGATTCTTCCTGTTTTAATATCTTTGAACCTCGTGTAATTTTACAGAGACTAATGCCAAGATTATGGGAGATTTCTCTTTGAGGAACCGAATTATAGAGATCCTTCATCAATCTCCAGCGGAGAGCTATATCATATTTCTCTTTTGAAGTGAAGATCTCCTCAAAAAGTTTATTCATATCTTCAACAGATGTTATGTTAGTAATTATTTTTATGAGTTCTGACAGATCCTGCATAAGCTGCTCCCATTATTTTAATGTTGGATGTACCATGTTACTGTGTATAGAAACGAATGTAAACCTCTATCTGTAAAACACATACTATTCAATAGCCACAATGTCCATATCAATGTTTATATCAGTAAATTCGGCTTGACATTTTCTACCACCATCATTATAGTCAGAAAAGAATTATCTGTAACACGGACATATTATTAACATAGTATATAGAGAAACTGAAGGAGACATCATGGCAAAAGCACATAGAGGAGCCGGAATACTTGACTTGGTTAAAAAAGGACGCGGCGCATGTCCCGTCTGTAAAAGAACTGGTATTAAACTCATGTATGAAAGAGAAGCTAACGAGAAAAAAATAGTCATTTGCAAACAATGTGAAGCAGCACTAAAAAATGGGAAAATGACTGAAGTACTAAAAACACTGTAAAAATTATTACGGCTGGAATTAGGATCTGTTACATGCAGGTCCTTTTTTTAGCAGAAAATATGGAGAAGGCCGGTGATAAAAAGTATACCCCCCGATACATCACACATATTTATGGTGGGGATAAAAGGTGCCGGGATGTCTGCATTGGCAGTCCTGCTGAAACAGACCGGGCACATAGTTACCGGCTCGGACAGCCCGGAATACTTTATTACCCAAAATAAACTTACATCACATGCCATTCCGTGGGTCGAAAGTGAGAATGGCAGCTTGGTAACCAGTAAATACAGCAGCCTGATCTATTCAACTGCATATTCCCGGCAAATTCACCCGCAAATCGTACAGGCAGCAGCGTTGGGAATTCCTGTTTTTACCTATAATGAATATATAGGGAAAATTTCAAGGGAAACTGAATGCTGCTGCTGCGTAGCAGGAACACATGGGAAAACAACAACATCCGCACTCATAGACAACCTCCTGTCAGGACTCAAAATACCGGCGTATGCCATATTTGGGGCATCACAGATCCAAAAGCAGAAACAGTCATATATTAATTATAAACAGAAAAACTTTAAGACCGGTATCATAGAAGCCTGTGAGTACCAAAAACATTTTTTACTGCTCCATCCTGAGATTACGGTAATAACAAATATTGATTTTGACCACCCGGACACCTATAAGAACCTGGAAGAAATTTATGATACATTTACTGTATTTGCACTCCAGCTGCCGAAAAACGGTTACCTCATTTACTGCGCAAGCGATCAGGGAGCAGGAAAAGTTGCAGAAAGAATTATAAAAACACGCAGTGATATCCGGACAATTCCTTATGGTGGAAATGGTGCAGGGGAAGAGGATCTATTTTCATTAACAAAAATAGTACAGAGCGCCGGTAAATCTGAGTTTGTGCTGTCATGCAGCGATGAAACGCTCATGCTTAAAATCCCGGGAGAACATAATATCTTCAATGCAGTTGGGGCCATAGCTGCAGCAGCGGTGATTCTGAGCAGCCGGACTGGATTAGCAATACAGGAAGTGATTCCTCATGTGATTGAAACAGCA
>JAGLNY010000400.1 GCA_023139255.1 Spirochaetales bacterium | reverse complement strand
AACCAGTAGAGGTATTTACCGTTTTCGCACTTCCACGCAAAGTTTGCTGCCCGGGGGTGTTTCATCAGCCTCCCATCGTCGTACCGTTTGTATGCGGGTTCACTCCACGTGTGTCCTCCGTCCCTGCTGTAGGAGAAAACCGGGTGCCCGTCGACAGAGCGATACACGCAGTAGAATGATCCATCGCTCAACACGCAGTAGCTGTGTTCCCCGGCAACCGGCCCTCCTCCGGGAGGTGTACGTAGACCTGCATCACCGTCCGGCAGTGTTTCCCAGACAATTTTCTCGGGATTCCTTTTGGTAAGAATGTTTGCACTTTTCAGCAGGACTCCCTCATTCCTGGTTATTAATCCCAGGCCGAATCCGCCGATCTTATGAAGGGATATATAAGCCGAATCGTCATGAATGAAGGGTATGCCTACGTTCCAGAAGAAACGGATCTTGCCTGCGTATACGTTTTCACGGTCAATTTCGAATTCCCGCACAGGGATTGGGTATCGGGAAGCTGACCAACTCAGACCGTGATCGTCGCTGTATTTGAAGACATAAGATCCGAGGAGATCAACCCGCCAGCAATATCCGTTGGTATAGGGTGGATAGTCAGCCTTTACCTCACGGAGGTTGTCGGTGTTGTGATTGTAGAAGCAGTACACCCTGCCGCCCGGGACTTTGAGAAGCACCGCATAAGACGCCTCCGGACCGTCACCCGGTTCAATATCCACCGGCTTCGACCATGTTTCGCCCATGTCAGTGCTCCGTAGGGAAACAACATGCTCCCCACTCGCCCCCTCGATACCCGGTCCGGTTGTTACCGTGCAGAGCCATGCTCCATCGTCGGTTTTAATGATATAGGGCTGGTCGCTATAATTCTCGGTAGGTATCTCCATCCCATAGATGATGCGGCGTTGATCCCGTGATCCTTCACTCATATTGTTGTCTCCTTCAATTCCAAAGTGTACGTTGTCAGTATTTTACTACATTTTAAGATCTATGCTGCAACATGCAAATAGCCAATTGGTGAACAAAAGTGTCCTTTTTACCAGATTATCATCCCTTTGCAAGCAGGCAGTTGTTCAATTGTACTTTTTATGGGTAAAATCCTAATATCAACGAACAATGTGAGTTGGTATACTGCTAAAGAGAAAAAATCAAGATTCTTTATCTCGTTTTCTGACACGGCAGATGCTTGTTGACAGCAAGTAAGAATCTTAAAATAGCAAACTGGAAAAATATCTCAACTTTGTAATAATCCTGAACAAAACAGTAAGTACTTTCCGCTTTCCAGCTTATAAGCAGTTTTCTCTCTATTCTTGACAAGCTTCACCTGCATTGTTTTCCCTGCGCTGTTTTTTATCACTGTGTTAAGTTTTTCCATTTGATCCGGTATACACAAATGACATACAGTTTGTTCGGGAATAGTCACTTTTATCGAGAATTCTGCCTCTCCGCCAATCTTCCAATCAACCTCTATAGGGCCGTAGGGTGATGGGACGACCCCTGAGGCTGCTCTAAGATTCAATATTTTGGGATATATCCGGAATACGGTAAATCCCGGTTCAACAGGGGTTACCCCCAATATTTCACTCCCCGCAAAAAACGGGAAATGACCACAGGTCCCATGGACAAAACTCAACTTCTGGTTATTTTCCGGATATGTTTCCCAGAAAGTTGTAGCCCCGGCATCCAGCATGGCTTTGTAATGTTTTCTGTAAAAAGCATCTATATGCCTGTGGTGCTTAACCGGACCGGCAAAAAGTCCCCTTATCATATAAAATGAACCTATATATCCGGCCCCGGCTATACCCTC
>JAGLNY010000040.1 GCA_023139255.1 Spirochaetales bacterium | reverse complement strand
CCATTTTTCTAATTATATTTCATAACCTGGAGTTGAGTTGTGAATATAGCAATTAACGGTTATGGAAGAATGGGTAAGCTGATACGGCAATCTGCCCTTGACCGTGGTCATGCAGTCACGGTTATTATTGACCCTTTTGTCGAAATGCCTGAGGTTACCAACTGTGAGCTTTCAGTTGATGCAATCAGAAACGCTGAAGTAGTAATTGATTTTACCTCTCCTTCTACAGCATTAAATAATATTAATATTTTTACACAAGCCGGTGTAAATGCTGTTATCGGCACAACAGGCTGGTATGATGCTATTGGTGAAGCAAAATCGCTGGTTTCTGATTCAGGGACTGGATTTATATGGTCAGGAAATTTCTCTCTTGGAGTGAATATTCTTTTTCATCTCATCAGGGAAGCAGGCAGGATTATGAATAATATCCCTGAATATGACTGTATGATTCATGAGTATCATCACGCAGGGAAAGCAGACAGTCCTTCAGGTACTGCAGTAATGCTCAGCTCAATCATGCTTGAGGAAATTGAAAGAAAAAAAATGATAGTGACTGACTCCCTTCATAGAAAAATATTACCTGAAGAACTGCAAGTCTCCTCAACCAGGGGGGGCTCGGTTCCCGGAACTCATTCGATAATGTTCGATAGTGATGTTGATACCATTGAAATAACACACCGGGCAAGAAATCGTTCCGGCTTTGCCCTTGGTGCACTAAAGGCAGCTGAATGGATACAGGGGAAAACCGGTTTCTATTCTATCGATGACATGATGGAAGAAATTTTAAAATTAAAATGAAGAGTATTTTACAGTACGCATAGGAGTAAACTGATGAAAAGAGATTTTAGGGGAGTATTTACTGCTCTTATAACACCATTTGCAAAAAACGGTAATGTTGATGAAGATGCTTTTGAGCGGCTGATTGATTTCCAGATTGCCCAGGGAGTTGACGGACTTGTGCCATGCGGTACCACTGGAGAAAGTCCTACATTATCCCATAACGAACATGATCGTGTCATAGAGATGACCGTTGAGTTTTCCCAGGGGAAAGTTCCCGTAATTGCAGGTACTGGCAGTAATGCAACATCCGAGGCTGTCAGGCTTTCAGTACATGCCCAGGAAGCCGGTGTTGATGCTGTACTGCTCGTAAACCCGTATTATAATAAACCAACACAGAAAGGACTCTATCTTCATTTTAAGGCGATAGCTGATGCCCTGACCATTCCCTGTATTGTCTATAATATTCAGGGGAGAACAGCTGTGAATATTGAAACAGATACACTTGTGCAGTTAATGACTGACTGTTCCAATATTACCGTAGTCAAAGAAGCATCAGGAAATCTTGATCAGATGAAAGAGGTGATCAGGCGGCGGCATGAAAATTTCTCGGTACTTTCCGGAGATGATAATATGTGTTTGAGTCTCATAGAGGCGGGGGGAGACGGGGTTATTTCGGTAGCATCTAACCTGCTTCCAAAAATGATGGTTGAGATGGTCCATACAGCCCTTGAAGGAAATATTACTGATGCAAGACGTCTGGAGAAGAGACTTAAACCTTTCTTTGAGGCATGTTTTGTTGAAACCAATCCTATTCCGATAAAAACAGCAATGGCTGCAAAGGGGTGGTGTGAGGAAGTTTTCAGGCTGCCGCTTTGCACATTGTCAACGGAAGAGAACAGGAAAATCATTATGAATGCATTGGAATCATTAGGATTGAAATAGTTTATAACTAATCAAAATTTGTTTAAATACTCAATATAGATGAGGAGTTCATAAGATACATGGCAACAATTAATAAAAATTACAGAAAACTTGCTGCAGGATACTTGTTCCCGGAAATTGGGAGAAGAACAAGGAATTTTCAGGCGGAAAACCCGAAGGCAAAACTGCTGAGGCTGGGAATTGGTAATACAACTGAGGCTTTAACACCTGAAATAGTGGCCGGGCTTCAGCGTGGAGTGCAGAAGCTTTCCAAAATAAGTACCTATACTGGTTATGGTGATGAACAGGGAAACACCGCTCTACGCGAAGGGTTGGCGAAATTTTATGGTGAAAGGGGTGTTTCTCTGTCCCCGGATGATATTTTCGTCAGTGATGGGGCAAAACCGGATTCCAGTAACATCCAGTCTATTTTTGGTGATGATAATATAGTAGCAATTCAGGATCCTGCATATCCGGTATATGTAGATACAAATGTAATTTTCGGACGATCCGGTGATTTTGATTCCGGAACCGGAAAATACAGCAATTTCGTCTACATGAAATGTGATGAGGAGAATGGTTTCTTCCCATCTCTTCCTGATAAAAAGGTTGATCTTATATATCTCTGCAGCCCAAACAACCCAACCGGTGCAGTCGCGACAAAAGATCAACTTAAAATGTTTGTAGACTATGCGATAAAGCATCAGGCGGTTATCATTTTTGATGCTGCATATTCAGAATACATATCAAACCATGATCTTCCGGGATCCATTTATGAGGTAGATGGTGCTGAGAAATGTGCAATTGAGATCAACAGCTTTTCAAAGTTTGCAGGATTTACAGGAGTAAGACTTGGGTGGACGATCGTCCCCGAACAGCTTACAGTAGAGAATTCCAACCCCGGTGAAGTACGTACTATGTGGTTAAGACGCCAGACTACTTTTTTTAACGGAGCATCAAATATTGTACAGGAAGGAGGCCTTGCAGTTTTATCAGAGACTGGGCTTCAGGAAAGCAGAGGTCTTATTGACTACTACATGCAGAATGCTTCCATCATAAGATCAGGACTCCAACCCATCGGCCTTACCGTATACGGTGGTGATAATGCTCCGTATCTCTGGTTAAGAACTCCCGGAGGATTAAGTTCCTGGGATTTTTTCGATAAGCTGTTACGGGAAACCTGGGTTATCGGTACTCCTGGATCAGGATTCGGCCCAGCTGGAGAAGGATTTTTCAGGTTAAGTGCATTCGGCCATCGTGATGATATCAAAGCCGCTGTTGATAACATTGTTAACAAACTAAAATTATAAAATTAAGAAGTTTTCGTTTTTCCCATATTTATCGAAAACTTCAAAAGTCAATTTTTTAAAATTGACTCAGGAGTAACTATGAGTTCTTTACCTTTAAACCTATCAAAAAATCAGCTTGAGGCAATCGCAAAAGTTGTACCCACTCCATTTCATATATATGATGAAAAAAGAATTAGGGATAATGCCCGCGCCATGAATGAGTCTTTCAATTGGATTCCTGGATTTAAAAACTATTTTGCGGTAAAAGCCTGTCCAAATCCTGAAATAATCAAAGTACTTAGGGAAGAAGGGTTTGGTGCTGACTGCAGCTCTCTACCTGAACTTATGCTTGCTGATGAGGCAGGAATAACCGGTGAGGACATAATGTTTACCTCGAACGATACCCCTGCTTCAGAATTTGTTGAAGCGTCAAAGTTGGGTGCTATCATTAATCTGGATGATGTACAGCATATAAAGACACTTGAAGATAGTGCCGGTATCCCGGAATTAATCTGCTTTCGTTATAATCCGGGGCATGCCAGAACGGGAAATGTAATTATTGGGCATCCTGTTGAGGCGAAATACGGCGTAACAAGCGACCAGATACTGGATGCATACATCACCATGAAGGCGAAAGGGGCAAAACGGTTTGGTCTTCATACCATGGTTGCCTCAAACGAGCTTAACGGTGATTATTTTGTTGAAACAGCCCGCATGCTTTTTACCCTTGCTGTACGATTGAAAGAAGAGGCTGGGATACACTTAGAATTTATTAATATGGGCGGCGGGATAGGCATTCCGTACAGGACTGATGAAGCGGCAGTAAATCTTGCTGCAGTATCATTAGGCATAAAAGAGCTCTATGAAAAAATTATTGTGCCCGCAGGTTTGGATCCTTTGAAAATAGTATTTGAGTGTGGAAGAATGGTAACCGGTCCTTTTG
>JAGLNY010000004.1 GCA_023139255.1 Spirochaetales bacterium | reverse complement strand
AAAAGGAATTCTATCCGGGAAATTGATTCCGGGGCAAAAGGGGCTTTTGGATGGAGGTCAACGGTGATACGGCCGCAACTGCGGGTTTTCAGTCTATTAATATGTGCCGCTTTATGAGGTGCAATGCTTTTCAACAAGGAGATGATATCCTTGTTGCTATCAGGTATTTTGCTATAGGAGAGCGTTCCTGTAGTGGTAATTGTATCTATTGGGTAGAGGGAGTAAGCAAGCCTGGTGTTCTTAAGCATGACAATCTCTCATTATTATGGTTTGTTTATATTATTATTGATGATCGACAATAAAGCAAGGTAATAATGAGAAAACGTCATGTGAAAGGTGGTGAGAGTATACCATAAGGGAGTTGGAACGGGTGTCTTGTGGAACAGGTGTCTGACACCTGTTCCACAAGACACAAGGCACCTGCCCATCAGCCTAAATATCTACTTGTTATACACCCTGAATTGCGCCGAATACAAATAAGAAAATTCCACCTGCTAATACAACACAAGCTGCGACCCAGCAAATTTTCACTGCTGCCTCATCACTCATTTTCTTATTAATTTTCATTTTAACCAGTTTGAGAAGTCCGGGTGACTTTTTAATCCCGCCAAACCCTCCAACAAGTACTGCATACAATACACATGCAATTCCACCCAATAAATAACCAGTTCCCATAATGATCCCCCTGTTTTTATTTAATGCTATTTGCGTAAGCTTAGCTTAATCCCTTTCTTATTTTGGGAAGTGCTGCTATGTAGACCAGTAATGATAATCCAATTACTATTCCTGTGCAAAGAAGTACCGTTCCCCAATCAGCTGTTTTTGATAAAATCATATTATTTGCCTTGTATGCCCAGTAAAAAGGACTCCAATACATGGTCCACTGCCAGTTGTCCGCCAGAAATTCATAACCGGCTATAGATCCTGCTATAGGCAGCATTATCATCTTTACACCAGCAGCAGCCTCCATTACATCATCACTGCCGATTCCCTGCAGAAAGCCAATTATAAAGCTTAACATCATAGAGGTAAAACCTACAAGCAGTATCATAAACCAGTTGACATCATAGAATCCTGTTATCAAAACAGCACAGATGATACCCGCCATTGCTACTACTCCGCCCAGAAGACTTTTACCCAATACAAATCCAGTCTGGGAAATAGGAGTAACATTTAATGCATTTATGGTGTTTTCGAACTTTTCCTCTACTATACTTATGGCAATTAACATGCCGGACAACATAATTGTCATGGAAATCAACATATTTACAAGTTTTGTCTTTAGCGGTGGTACAGTTCTGCCGAAAGATATCAGCTGAGCTGTTGTCTCTTCCCTGGTGGAACCCAGCTCATATAATGTATTTAACATTACAGCATATGTTTCAATAATATCGTTCTCGTTCCCTTGAAGTATAATTTCATACCCATCGCCCTTTGGAGCTATTGCGGCTATATCATCCCTTTTAAGGACACGTCTCTCCATTTCTTCAACACTACTGAATAATTCAACCTTGGCAAATTGCTCCATATACTCTATATGCTGCGTATCGTCACTTTTTAGCATTGCTAAATTCACCGTTGTATCATTTAATCCCGGTGCAAACAATGTTATGATAACTGCTAAAACCAGCGGGACTACCATAATGTATACAGTCATAAAGTCTCTTCTGGAAGTTAAGAAATCTTTTTTGAATACTACAAAAAGTTTTTTAATCATGTTATGCCCTCCCTATACCGTCAGTGTTTTCTTAAACCTTATATTCGCCAGCAGGAACAGCACTAAGCCGCCTGCCAGGAATACAAAAGTAAAAGTTAACACATAACCCGCATCACCATGCAGCAATATTTCCTTAAATCCCTGTAACATAGGATATGTAGGGAAGAATCTAAGCCATATTGGATCAAAGCTGGGTATAAAGTAGGAGAATGCAGGAATCATCAATGCAATCATGATTCCATACATCGCACCGAAAGATTTTGTGAGTGTATCGAAGAAACTTGCTGCAAGTAATCCTAAAGACGCCATAAAAAAAGTTGTTGTTAGTAAGAAAACATAAAGCAGCAAGTAATTTGGTTGTCCTCCCATAACCGGTATGGTGATAATCGATGTCGACACAATTACTGTTGACAGTATGACCATGATTTTGGTAATGAGATATTTCCATATAGATGACGGGGTTACCGCAAATGCACGTATTACTCCTTCTGCCTTATCGAGGTAAATATAAGCCATAACTATGAAGAAACCCATGAGTGATCCCATAAAAGCAATAAATACTGGAACCAGATTTTGTCTGTTGTTTAATTTTTCAGTTATGTCCAATGTTCTTACAACCTGTGCATCCTTCTGCGCCTCGATTACATCAGGTGTTTCATTATGAAGTATATAAAGAAGGTTTTCCATTCTGTCTGTCTCATATCCCTGCAGGTAGTACCTGTATGAGAGTTCACCGGTTTCATCCATTTTTATAGCTGCACCTAATTTGCTCTCACTGTAGGCAATTCTGATCATATCCTCCTCAGATTCAGTAATATATACTGTTTTTACCAACTCTCCCGTTTTTGGATCTAACGTTTCAAGTGTTTGCAGTTCAAATGTTGCTGCTTCTTCAAAATTATATGATTTTGTTTCACCGGTTTCCTGATTGGTTATCTCAAATTCTGTTGGTTTTACTGTGAGTTCAACAGATTCAGCAAATCTTGAATTCCCCTCAGCTATATTTTTTTCCATCATATATTGAATTACTTCCTGCGGCATGTCGTAATAAAGATATTCCCTGCTCTTGCTGCTGGAAGTTTCATTTACAGCGAATAAGAGTATCGCAAGCAAAATAATCGCCATGACGATTTCAATATAGAAGTAAAAACCCCTGGCTGCAATCTTCATCTCCTTTATGTAACTGCTTAGTAGTTTCATGCTACACAAGCCCCCTTCCGGTAACCTGGATGAATATTTCCTCTAGTGTTGCTTCTTTTGAATGCATAGTCTGGATGTCATATGTATTGACGATTTCACCGATACGTTTTCTGTCCTGCTCATCAATTGTTTTTAATGTCTCTTTTACCACCTGATCATCTTTAATATATTCTATATCGATTAGTTTCTGACCATATTGCAGCTTTAAGTTTTTTGGTGTGTCGATGAGCTTTATCACACCGTCAATAATAAAAGCAACCCTGTCACAAAGCTCGTCTGCAATATACATGTTATGTGTTGTCAGAAATGTAGTAACACCCTTTGCGGTTTGTTCCTTTATAATATCCTTAATAGTTGCAGCAATCGTTGGGTCCAGCCCTGTTGTCGGCTCATCAAGGAACCAAAGTTCGGGATGATTAATCATGGAACGTGCAAATGTTAAGCGGTGTTTCATGCCCTTTGAAAATTCACCAACCCTCACGTTTTCTTTTCCATCCAACCCAACTAAACGGATTAATTCTTCAGAATCACGGGTAGGGACGTCAAAAAGTTTTGCATAGAAGTCCAGATTTTCTTTTGCTGTCAACTTGCCGTACACATTTGACTGTTCAAAGGATACACCGATTTTGTTAAATCTTTCGTTTTGAACTTTTTTAGTATCATATCCTGCAACAGAGACTTCTCCGCTTTGCTGCTTAAGCAGCCCGGTAAGTACTCCTTGTGTTGTGGATTTTCCAGCCCCTGACGGTCCTAAAAATCCAAAGGTTTCCCCTTTTGAGACCTCAAAACTGATGTTGTTTACAGCAAGGTTTCCACCCTTAATATATGCATGAGATAGGTTTTTTACTGAAATCATGGTAATCCTCCAAAAAAGTATGTATTGCATACTTCAGAAGGCAATTTCCTGGGAAATTGCCCCAATTGCTATTAATAAAATGCCTTTTTCAAGACATTAATATACTCGTTCATTTCGTCTGCAGCCTTTTTCATAATAATTTCCAAACCGCCTGTCAAATCCAGAGTCAGGATTTTTTCTTCTGCATATTTCTCGATCGTCCAGCGAATTATATCGATACTTATGCCAATATTATCGGCATCTTTAAATCTCGAAAAATCTATATTGTGCTGATAAATCCTGGTAAAAGCCTCTTGTATGTTTACTCCATACTTTTCATATAATTCTGTAGTCTGGTTTATACTTTTGGCATTCTCCTTATTGAATAAATGTATGGAAAAAGAGAAGAGCTGAGGGTAAACGGAAGCCAATTGAATTTTTGTAAAAAAAACTTGCTTTATCCGCTCAAATATATCCGTATTATCCCAATCAATTTTATCATTAATTTCTTTGTACAGTTTTCTTATCACAAAACCTGAAATATATTCATACAACCCGTTTTTATTGCCGAAGTAGTGGAACAAAAGACCTTTTGATATTCCTGCATTCTTAACTATGTTGTTTGTAGAAGCTTTGCTAAAAGGATAAAGGGAGAATTCTTCGATAGCACTATTGATAATTCTATCTCTTTTTTCCTTATCAAGATTTTGAAGAACATCTTCCATAATTCATCCTTTCCTGACACTACCATAACACTTTTTATCTACAGTCCAACCTGGTCAATATCATAATACACCCATTGACCACATGAGTCAACAGAAAAAGGTGTCAGGCACCCTTTCCTATTCGAAACTAATTTCCTATGGCAGGAAGCAAG
>JAGLNY010000399.1 GCA_023139255.1 Spirochaetales bacterium | reverse complement strand
ATTTTGTCAATATATTACTTACAACGCCCCCAGTTAACTTGCCGCTACTTTCAATCCAGTTTTAATCTTCTCTCTTTTTTGTCCATTCATTAGGTAGTATTACTCTATTTGCAGAAAAGTTAATAGTCGAATTGGGTTGAGTGAATTAATTATCCAGAGTAATTATTTTTCGTTGATATTCCGCAGGGGAAATACCGTATGTGTTTTTAAAAATACGGTGAAAATAACTGATATTCTCATAACCCGTCAGCATCGCTATTTCATTCATCTTATGGCTGGTTGTCCGGATCAATTCCTCCGCGTTTTCCATCCGGATCTTGTTTATATAGGTAGTAAACAGTTCCCCTGTCTCATTCCTGAAAAGCTGCCCTAAGTATGACGGGCTGATCCTGTATTTTGCTGCTAGTGTTTTCAGGGACATCGGGGTGGCATAATTGTCTTGAATTTCTTTTACAATATACTGTATAAGCGGGCTTAGGAGTTCTTCCCTCCTATGAATATATTCAATAGCCTTGGTGACAAC
Organism: Spirochaetales bacterium; assembly: GCA_023139255.1. Lineage (GTDB taxonomy): Bacteria > Spirochaetota > Spirochaetia > JABMQR01 > JABMQR01 > JABMQR01. The sequence continues at coordinate 4,964 of JAGLNY010000399.1, read as the reverse complement.
TGTAGTCAGGCATGATAGAAGAGCTTCATACGTACTGACATTCTCGAATTCTGATAATAAAAGTTTAAAGGCTTCAGGTAGATTTTTATTATGATCGATAACATCATGGATCGGCATTATTATATAAAATATCAATTCAAGGAGTGCTGCTTTTGCCTGCTGCAATGAGTGAACATCGGTATTTATCCGGGAAATAATCCCTTTGATAAATTCACAGGATTCTTTAATGTCTCCCGTCCGGATTAAGAGTTCCAGTTTAACCAGATCCAAATTATTTTTCTTAAGTTTTGTATTTACGGATCCAGTAGCGGGTTCATCTACTATTACACTATTCGATGAACGCAGGAAACTGTACCCCTGAAGCATTACAGCTGAACGATAGCTTTCATGTGCTTCCCGGCTTGTCCTGACTATTTTGCCGATAGATGCGAAGGTCTTTTCTTTTGCTTTCTCTGCAAAACGTGTTAAGCATCTTCCGATCATTTCACGAATAGTACCGATTTGCTCCTGAAGGTTTTTACCATAAAACAGCATGATTATTTGATTCACAGAGTTGATGAAATTGTATTCTGTAAAACGGTTCTGAAAACTCTGCTTAAGAATATTGTGCAGATCGCATATTGCTGATGGTTCGGGAAGATCGTCGTCAGCAATAATTCTAATGATTACGACAACGTATTCATGTGCTGTTAAGTTGAGCTGAGCCAATTCCGCCCGTTCGGTAAGCTCATAGTTCTCAATAGTCCCATTTACCCACCTGTTCAGTAAATTTTCCCTGAAGTTTTGGATATCACCATGATAGTTAAGCCGTTGGCTCTTTTCACGGTTCATGTTTTCGATTGTTTTTTCCAGGGTCGAAGACAGCTCCTTACGGTTCAACGGCTTAAGCAGGTAGTTTTCTACTCCAAGCTGTAATGCTTCCTTAACATATTCAAACTCATCATGGGCACTTAGAATTATTGTGTATATTTTTGGTTGAATTTCTGTAACTTTTTTTATCAATTCAATACCGGACATGCCGGGCATTCTGATATCAGTAATAAGTAAATCAATCTCATGTTTGCTGATAGCATCTAATGCGGTACGGCCGTTCTTTGCTTTGGCAACAATTTCCAGGCCGAACTCTTCCCAGCATAGAATGTTTTCGAGACCGCGGAATACAGCCAATTCGTCATCAACAATTAAAACATTGTACATGGAAACCCCTTTAAGAGGCGTGATGCAAATTAATCTCCCCTAATTAATAAATTAACGGATTTCAGTCAAAAAAAATAGATATCTATTTCCCGGTTTTGTGAATTTCTACAATGATACGTAATTATTGTTATATACTGCTGGTTATTAGCACTGTACAGTATTACACATGATAAGTTTTATAAGTGCAAACCAGAAAAATAAACACCGGGACAATACCCTTCAACCTCCCGTCAAGCTTTTTTTAATGTCACTACCGTTCCTGGCCGTTGTATTTATTTTCGCCTATCTCCCGCTGTATGGTTGGATTTACGCTTTTTTTGATTACCGGGCAGGATTAAGTTTATGGGACTGTGACTTCGTCGGATTAAAACATTTTGCTTCACTTGTAAATAATCCTGTAGCAGCCGGCGAACTGCTCCGTGTAATGCGCAATACGTTTGCTATGAGCTTCCTGAATATTCTTTCGTCGTTCCTTCCTGTGTTGTTCGCAATTCTTCTAACCGAGATACGCTCCAACTCCTACCGGCGCATCATGCAGACGCTGACTACTCTTCCAAACTTTATTAGTTGGATTTTGGTGTTTTCAGTAATGTACTCCATGTTTTCAGTGGGAGATGGTTTTGTGAACCGTTTATTAATCTCATTTAATTTAATAGAAACAGAAATAAATTTTTTGGCTTCGAAAAATCATGTGTGGTTGACAATGCAGGGTTACGCCATCTGGAAGGGGCTGGGTTGGGGGGCGATTATGTATCTTGCGGCAATGGCCTCCATCGATCCGCAACTCTATGAAGCCGCTACTGTTGATGGCGCCGGACGCTTCCGCCGCATATGGCATATTACAATACCAGGTATTCTTCCCACGTATTTTGTTCTGCTTCTGCTTACAATTGCGAATTTTATCAACAACGGCATGGAACAATTTTTTATCTTTGAAAACCCAATGAATAGAGCATATATCGAGGTCCTTGATCTGTATGTCTACAACCAGGGAATGGTGGGGCAGAATATTTCCTTTGCAACGGCCGTGAGTATACTAAAATCGGCGGTCAGTATTGCCCTCCTTTTTACGGCAAACCGTATGTCCAAATACGTCCGCGGGGAAACAATAATATGAGAAAGCAGATATCAATCGGAGAGGTTACTTTCAATATCGTCAACTATGCAGCACTTACGCTTTTTACATTGTTATGTGTATTCCCCTTCTACTATATTTTCATCAATTCAATAAGCGACAATGAGCTTGCGTCTCTAGGCAAAATAGTTTATAGACCTGTAGGCATTCATTTCCAGAACTATATAAAGGTACTGCAGTTAAGGGGAATAGGGCAATCGGCGTTTATCTCTTTGGCAAGAACAGTATTGGGAACTCTCTTCACGCTCATTGGCTCCTCTTTTCTCGGATACACACTAGGTAAACGGGAAATGTGGCGGAGGAAACTGTGGTACCGGTTTGTAATAATAACAATGTACTTTAATGCAGGTATTATCCCGTGGTTTATCAATATGAAAAACCTTGGGTTGGTTAACAACTTCTGGGCGTATGTACTGCCGGGTATTGTTGTTCCCTTCTATGTAATACTATTTAAAACCTTCATAGAGAGCATTTCTCCCGCGATGGAAGAGTCCGCGCAAATAGACGGTGCAGGATATCTGGTTCGCTTTTTTCGTATTATTCTTCCTCTTTCCATGCCTATTATTGCAACTATCGCGGTTTTTACCGCTGTCGGGCAGTGGAATGCATTTCTTGATACTCTTTTTTTAATGAGGAATTCTCGTCTCTTCACGCTTCAGTTTCAGCTCTACCAGTACTTGAGAAAAGCTTACGCAATTGCTGCAACAATGCGGTCCATGGATGCAAGCAGTCAAATGTTGATAGACCCATCAGAATTACTGACACCGATCTCAATCCGTATGACCATTACTATGGTTGTCGTATCGCCGATCCTGATCGTTTATCCAATAATGCAGCGTTTTTTTGTAAAAGGGATTATGATCGGCGCCATAAAAGGGTAAAATCGAACTGTATTAGTTCGATAAAAAATATTTTAGGGAGGATTTTTTATGAAAATCATGAAAAAATTAGTAATCGTATGGAGTCTCTTGGCTCTTGTTTCCGGAGCAGTGTTTGCTGCCGGGGAAGCGGAGTCCGCGTCTTCGGAGGAAATTGTTACGCTTGAGATTTTTCCAATGTCAGCAAACACCGCCGGTCTTATGGAGGGTTGGTGGGCAGAAATACTGGAGAAAGATATCGGAGTCCGTCTGGAAGTGATTCCTGCGGGAGATCAGTCTTTGCAGAAATTGCAGGCACTGATGGCCGGCGGCGAGCTTCCCGACGTAGTAACTTTCCAAACAGTAAAACAGGTTGACGACGCGGTACGCGCAAATCTCCTATTGAACCTGGATGACTATATCGACAAGTTACCGAATGTACAAAAAAACGCCTCTGTCGCGTTGCAGTTTTACCGTAACACAGCCAGTGCGGGAACAGGAAATGCGTATGCAATTCCAAACAATGTCGGTCCTGGCGGGGTAGGTGACGAGCTTAACCCCGCTCTGTATATGCGTTGGGATCTTTATAAGAAGCTGGGCATGCCGGAGATTAAGGTTCTTGAAGACATTCTACCGTTATTAAAGAAAATGCAGGAGTTGGAGCCGGTTAACGCTGACGGACAGAAGGTTTATGGTTTTTCGATATGGGGAGACTGGGATCAATATATCATGTATATGGCTACACATTTTGCTGGATATCTGGGTATGGATGCCAATGCGCAATTAGCCAGCGACGTACCATTCTTGCAGGTTGATATCAACAGTGGTAAGACCATGAGCATGCTTGATGAGGGTAGTGAATATATGCGTGCGATTAGGTTATACTTCAATGCAAACCAGATGGGTCTTGTGGATCCCGACTCACTTACCCAGACCTTTGGCAGTGCACGGGGCAAAGCGAAGGAAGGACGTACGCTGTTTTCTTGGTTTTCTTGGTTTCACGGAGGGTATAATACACCTGATCGTACTGATATTGATGATTTTAAGGGTTTTCGTCCTATATCTTTAAATGGTTACAAGGCTCTTCTTGCAGGAGATAACAATATTGGAAAGACTTGGGCGTTCGCGATTTCATCTTCAACAGAGAAGATTGATGCCGCGTTGCGTTACGTAGATTATATGTATTCCTACGATGGGCTCTGGCAGCTGACAAATGGCCCGAAAGGAGTTATTTGGGATCTTGATGAAGACGGCATACCCTACGTAACAGAAAACGGATGGGATATTATTGATAATGGGAAAGATCTTCCGGGAGGCGGAAAAATCGGTGAAGGTACATCTACTATCAATTCAGTCGGCCTGTCACTTGCATCTATTTACCCTACTTATGGTGTTCCTTTGAATTCCAATTATTGGGCGAGCTCCAAAGGTCGAGAACCAACCAAACTCATGCAGGATTGGCAGGAAACTACCGGCTACAAAACTACAACTGATTTGTTAATAGATAAAGGAATGTACACACCCAGGCCGCTTTGGATGGGGGTGGTGCCTCCTATGTCAGATGAAATACAAATTCTCGTCTCACAAATCGGAGAAATAATTAAAACCGATTCCTGGCTGCTGGTTTTTGCGAAAGATGAAGAGGAATTTCAGCAAATATACCGAAATATGGTGAAAAAGGCTAAAGGGCTTGGCCTCGACAAGGTGCTTGAGTGGGATATGAAGGTATTAAATGAGGCAAAGGAAATAGCAGAACAGTACAAATAGAGCGCTTG
>JAGLNY010000398.1 GCA_023139255.1 Spirochaetales bacterium | reverse complement strand
AGCCGTGGCGTCTCATCCCTGGTCGTGACTACGAACCTACAAAATTTCTGGGGATGGCTCGGTGTCATCCATGGGAAGCTATGCAGCATGCGGCAGGGAACGCCTTTTCTTCTCCTATCCCGCCGGCAAAACCTGGGTCGCCTATGAACAGCGGGTTCTTGATTGGTCTGTTGGAGGAGCTCGTTGACATCGAGCCCTCTATCAAATGGCATTTCCAACTACCTCAGGGATGGTTCAGGAATATCGGTGACTTTGCCATTGGGGGAAACTTCGGGGGTGAAGAGGGGTTTCGCCGTCTTGCCGCGTTTTTCCGCGATGGTGGGCATCTGCTTACTGTGCATGTAAGACTGGCTCATTTTAACAATAGATCAGAGGTTGGGCGAGAGCACCCGGAGTGGAAGGCACGGATAAGACCATGCCGGAAGAAGCCCTACTTTTGGTCTGCAAATGAAAAGGAGGAAGGGGTTACCGAACTCATGGATGTCACACGGGAAGAGGTGCGGAATCATCTTAAGTGGCAGATCAGACGATTTCTCTCGAGTGAGCCGGGGTGCCTGGATATGGATGGAATCCAACCAACAGGTGACAATTGGCCTAGTGCCCTGGATTACGAGCTCGCGAATGATAAGTATGGTGTAGGTGACCTTCTCGCGTACAAAATCAACAAAGAACTTCTTCTTTACGGAAAATCGATCAAACCCTGGGCAATGGTGCAGGGACAGGGAATCGAGGGAATTAATAACCCTCTGTATGGCTTGTCACAAGAGATGTCGACCACAGAAGATCATCTTTCCGTACCGATTCATACCATACAGCAACTCAGACTTCTTACTAACTGTCTCCCAATGACCCAGCTCCATATCGCAAACTACTGCACAACTCGTACAAAAGCACTTTCGGTTTGGCCGTTATCGGTCGCAGTAGGACGTCCGGAAATAGACAATCCCAGAGCTTTTACGAGTGTGGCGCTCGACGACAACTGGATTCCTATAGATCAAGCGTACAGACGCCGAATGGCTGCTGTCCTGGCCGCGTACGCAAATAGTCCCTGGACACTTGATACAATCAATGTTCCGGTTCGCGTCGAGGGTCATGGACTGCGAATGGATGTGTATGCTGGGCGAAAACGTACTCAAGGAAAGATGGCGGGATTTTACAGTGCCCTCTCACTGGGATCTAATACGGTCGTAACTTATAGTGAAAGACGAATTGTTGCAGTATCCATGGTTTCCAGGACAGTAATCATTCCGTTGCCCCCACGTGTTCATGTCGTGAAGGTTGCTCAGATCCTACATTCCGGAGAGGCCCGGGAACATGCTTTTTTCAGAAAAACGGATGGTATTGAATGTCATATTCCTGATGCAGCAGGAGAAATAAAATACATCGAAGTACAATACCTGATAGATAACGGCATCAACAAAGAGATCATATAGACAATCTTTCCCTTTATTCTTTTATCTAAGTTTCGAAATACAGTTGATAACCTTTTTACAGGAATCAACCATCATCCATTCATCTCCGTTGATTAGCAGCACCTGAAAGCCCTGGTCAATACGTTTTTTGTATACATCCGGCTCGAATAGATCACCTCCGTATACACAGGAACACACAGGTTTACCTGCGTGCCTGGCAGCGTTTACAACCTTCTCAACTGCCGCTTCCACTCTGGGATGCTCAATTTGTACCGACAACCCCATGGACATGGCAAGATCTGATGGGCCGATAACTGGTAGATCTATACCATCAATCGCAATAATCTCATCTATATTCTGCACTGCCTTAACATCTTCAATGATTGGGAGGTAAAGTAAATTATCATCGGCAGTTGTTACATATTCCGAATCAAGTCCGTATTTTGCCGCTCTTGAGGGTCCGAATCCACGTGTCCCTGCCGGAGGATATCGCAGCCCCTGAGCGCCTGTCCGGGCTTCATCCGCAGTATTAACAAA
>JAGLNY010000397.1 GCA_023139255.1 Spirochaetales bacterium | reverse complement strand
CAGAATTTCTCATCCGGTTTTTCTGAAACAACCGCTATTAAAGTACTTGCAAGCTACATTCTCTCAATAATCTTATGTTTTTATGTATCAGGGAACCTGGTACCGGGAGTCTATTCAGGATTAAACAAGCTGTTCGGCTGTTATATTATCTGTAATAAGATCAGTAATAAGACCCGCATTGATTGCACCTTTAATTGCCATAACTTTATAAGTTCCCAAAACTATTGCAAATCGTCTTGGTATTTTCTTAAGAACTTTAGTAGGAATTGAAACAAGGCGATCCTCAAGCGGTGAAGAGACATATTTTCCATCAACTGTGAAACAGTGACCCAATACATCACCTATCGAATTCATTTTTTTTAAATACTCCAGTTCACTACTATTCACCAATGAGGGTGACAATAGTATTCCGTTTTCTATTGTTCCAATCCCAAAAATTGCAATATCACATTTATTCCAAAGATCAACAACAACTCTCCCCGTTTCAGGATTATCAAAGAAACTGTCCCTAGCTTCTTTAGATTCAGCTGTAGCATAATTCGCAATATACGTTCCTGTAGCATTCAATTTTTTACACGTTTCCTGAATTATTGAAAATGGGTTTTCATTTATAACAGTCGCTAAACCACCCATGAGCTGCACTATGTGAGTATTATTAGTTTTTATTGGAGTTAAAAACTTTACAAATTGACCAATAGTTCTACCTATACCAATTCCTATTGTCAAGTTAGAAAGAGAATCTGTACTAATAATAAAAGCTGCCGATCTTGCTAAAGTATTACGCATCGATGTCTTATCAGACTTATCATTTTTTATTACCCACACTGAATTCAATCCGTATTCTTTGACTAATTTATCTTCTAGTTTTTTATCTCTATCAAATGGAGTTTGAACAGTTGTCTTAACAATTTCCTGATCTTTTGCTTTCTGTAGCATTCGGGAAACAGTCATTTTAGAAAGACCGAGAAGGGTGGCAATCTCTTGCTGAGAATATCCTTTTTCAAAATGCATAATTGCTACTTGCGATAATTGGTAATCAATCATTTTAAAACCTCAACTTTCAATACTTCTTAAAAAAACATCATTTATTAAAGTAATTTTTTTTAACATACTAACAAATTATTAATTTTGCATGCACTACCTACTAGTAAATTTTTTGATAAAACAATAAATATTTTTTATACAGATAATGATTGAAGTTCACTCATAACCCCCTTTAAATTCAGTAATATCATATTTTTAAACAATTTTTTATATTCTTTATATACTTCTACCTCTTTATCATTAGGTTTAATTACATAGTTATTTAATTCACTTTCTGTTAATCCAGGAAATTCTGCTAAATTTGAAATCATACCCAACCCATGCCAAGCAATCAACCCACTACCGCGGAGTGCATACTGGTGTTCAGGAAGAACCCTGTAGGGAAGATCCAGAATATTTGCCTTAATACTATTCCATACAATATCTTTTGTCCCTCCTCCCATCGCATAGATTTGTTTTAATTCAATATGAGGGAAAAGTGTTCTAATTGATTCCAAACCTAATGCATAATCATATCCAAGCCCTTCAAGAATTGCACGGTAAAGATGAAATTTTGAGTGTCCCCAATTTAACCCAATCCAAGAACCTCTCGAAGAACCATCGTATGGACACTGTCTACCACCCAGATATGGCAAAAAAAGAAGTTTTCCTGATCCTGGCGGAATTTCGCCTGCACCTTTACTCAACTTCATCAGTGTCATATCTGCACCAAGCTCATCACGAAACCATTTCAGAGTAATTCCACCACCGTTAATATAGGTGAAAGCTGTATATTTTCCTTTTATCACAGAAGGCATATACATTACGGTTTTCCGCTCTGTATCAGGCTTGAACGAATCTACAGCACAACATAGTAGTGTAGTACTGCCTGAAACATCTACAAGTTTCCCTTCAGCCAAAAAACCTGCCCCCAGAAACCCTGCAGGCTGGTCACCGGCACCAGCGAATATTGGAAGTCCTTCAGGAACATTTGCCCTTGATGCTGCTTCTTTTGATACTTTCCCAATTTGGATCCATGGGGCAACTACTTTCGGCATTTTTTCCATATCAAGATTACATGCACTTGTCAGTTCTTCCGACCATGATAAACTTTTTGCTGATTCGTTACCAAAATAGGATAGTAATGTATAATCAATAAAAGCATCTTCTGCATCCTGATTGGCAATTTTTCCAGCTACATAACTATTCAATGTAATAAATTTTTTTATCTTCTTATAAACTGATGGATATTCCTGCTTCCACATCATCATTTTAGGAGTATTTCTAGGAGAACCGCAAGTAACTTCTGCCATTTGCTCCTTAAGCTCCCGATGTAATAATCGATTATAGTGCTCAGACTGCATGTCCAGACCCATATCAAGTCCGGTGAGAGGTTTAAAATTTTTGTCAATCCCAACTATGCCGCCCATCTGTCCATCGATAGCCATTCCAGCGATTGACTCCGGTTTAATACCGGACAAGGTCACGACCTCCTTCATAATATCAAGAGTTCTTATAAAAAAATCATCAGGATTTTGTTTCATACGTCCAGGCCCAGCTGAAATAAGCATAGCATCCCAATATACTTCAGAAAGAATTTTTCCTGATGAATCGATAACTCCAGCCTTAATACCACTAGTACCCAGATCAATCCCAATTACATATGAATTCATACTAAAATCCTAACAACCAAAATAAATGTTTTTACCAAAACTAAATCCGTGGGGCATGCAGCAGCAGATACTGTTCCGATTCCGGAGACCAAAGACCGTTATTCCTTCCCACAATCTCCCCAAGCGCTGCAAACAGCGAATCGGTATTCCCTTTTTCCGCAAATTCATCCAATGCGGTCAGCTCCAAATCTATACTAGTATAAATAAGTTTCTTTCCTCCAGGTATGTTTGGAAGATTTAACGTTGCATCCACAACAGCATTCAAGCCTCCGATATGAGTTACCATAGCTGTAGGATTAATCCGGCCGCTGTCCATCAACTGTATAGCTTCTAACATATCACTCGTATTACCCCCGGATGTGCCAGCTATGTGATGTGATAAATAGTGAATATTATAAAAATTAAGAGTTGCTGAGAAGTTATTATCTGTAGGTCCTGCAAAAAAGTTAAGACATCCATCAAATCCAAGAATCTTATCACCCAGTTCAACGACTTGTCGAACTGGAGCATAGACAAATACATCATCATACCCTTTCCCATCAGACAAAGAGTTCATATAATCCTCAACATTTTCTATTTTTGCGGTATTCACATAGATCAACTTAATACCATCTTTTGCTGCATCCTCGGGCCGATAGATAGATTCAGCACGATTAAGCCTCCCTTGATCAATATCAGTTGCAACCAGAAGAGATGGACGTTTTTCTTGATTATGTAGAGCATAGTCGATAGCTCCCAACCCCATTGGACCTACTCCGGCCAATATTGCCATATTCCCACCATCTTTAATTCCCATATGAAAGATATAGTTATCTTCAATATGATAAGAGGCCTTGAATGCGGCTACAATGCATGACATAGGTTCTGCCAAAGAGCCGTAGAAGTAGGTATCATTCTTATATTCCAACAGGCAATTCTGTACCATAACTTCATTTGGTATTATTATAAAGGTGGCAGACCCACCCGTGTAAGGATACGAATATCCGGGTGCTCCTAAACCATCCATGGTTCCCGGCCATTTAATATTGGGTTGTATACCAAATTTGTCACCTTTTTTGAACTTATGCTGCCATTTCCCCCCAACCTCAATAATCTTGCCACAGAATTCATGGCCAATTATTATAGGATTCTGATCAATATCATTCGGAACCCGTTTATGCCCGCTGCCCTGAGCAGCTTCCTTGTATGTAGACATACAAATACTGTCAGATACAATTTCTACAAGTATCTGATCATCATCAATTGGAGGTAATTCAAATTCTTCAAGCTTCAACTTTTTTTTCCCGTATAATCTAACAGCCTTAGTTTTCATTATCATCCCTCCGAATTTTTCCCCACTTTTTTCTGAATTCCAGCAGTTTATAATACGATTTTATTATTTCTTTACCTAAATCACTATTTGGATCTTCCTGAGATATCTTTTGCAATGCCGACTCTATTCCCCCGGCACGAATTAGCTGCTGAATTTCCATTGCTCCCGGGTCGTCTGGAGCATCATAACAGTAGGCTGCACCGCAAATAAAAGCGATATACTTTGGGAAGACCCCCTGTGAAAGACACATTTTCGCGCTCCCAATCAGCCTATCATTTGCTGAAAGTTTTCTTTTAGGATCCCGAGCAACTCTAGTAAGAGAATCAAGCAACATAGGGTTTCCAAAACGGACATGAACATCCTGAATTATTTCATTATGCTCTTGAGGGTCAATATCGTCGGGATACATCCGAACCAGAGCTTGTGCCGTCTCGTTTAAAGCACCGTCAAATACAGAACTCAGATAATCATCTGAAAAAGATTCATGTACGTATGTATATCCTTTCAAATATCCTATGTATCCCATTACGGCATGACCAAGGTTGTGCGTATATAATTTTCTCTCTACTTCAGCTTTGAAATTGGAAACGCTTTTCAATCCTTCTATAGATGGTTCGGAAGCCCTTCTTGCTGTTCCGTCATAAGGCAGTTTGTGGTAGGAATCTGCCACAACAAATAGTGGTCCTTCATGCTCAAACCTTTTATCAGCAGCCGGTACCATCCGGGCTACGCTTGTGGCTACAAATCCAACATTCTGTTTCGCCCACTCCTGCTCTTCGGATGAGAGATGCCTAAACACTGCATCTTGAAGCAATTCTCCCGCTCCATTTGTATTCTCACATAGATAAATATCAATTGGCAGGGCCTTTTCACTTCTCCGCTTACGGATACCCATAGCGATAGATGGTGCAATCGAATCCAAATTTTGAACACCAACAGCAGTTCCAGCAACATCAGCTATCCTAAACAAGTCAGCTACACGACCATGTTCTTTTGAACAGATTGCTTCAAACCGATCAATTTTCAAATTAATATTTTTTTTGGTATAGGCATCAAGCAGCCTTAACGGATAGGTTCCCGATTCGTTCAATAAATTTACCATTTGTTCATTGTATTCAATGAAATAAGTTTTGTAGCCAGCCTCCCAGAACAACTGCCCCATAAAACCTCTTCCGATATTTCCAGCACCAAACTGGACTGCAACTTTCATAAACCCTCTCCTTAAATTCATCAATCTGCCAAATACGGTCTAACAACTTTTTTTACGACTAGCA
>JAGLNY010000396.1 GCA_023139255.1 Spirochaetales bacterium | reverse complement strand
TTCGTAACTGCTATGTTTACCTATGAGATTGTGTTAATCACCCTGGTCTTTGGTATTGTCGGGCAGCTGCTGGGAATTGGTGTGCTGGAGTTTGTCTCACTCCTGAACATAAAAGCAGGTAATTTTCTTGTTGAGGTTCTTTTTGCGGGTCCTGTATTGAGACCTGTAATTAATGTGTCAACACTCATAGTAAATCTGGTGATAGTGATAGCAATCGGCATACTGGCAAATCTTTATCCAGTATTTGTGGCACTTAAAATACAGCCGGTAGAAGCTATAAGCAGTATTTAGGAGTTTTTGATTGAAACTAATTAAACTTGCATTAAGAAATCTGCTTAGACAGAAAAGAAGATCAATCCTGCTGGGATCAGCCATTGCTTTCGGGATTTTATTCATCACTTTAATAAATGGCTTTACGGGCAGCTTTATCGAGAATGTCGGTGAAAATTTTTCTCACCTGCTTGCAGGACATATCTTCATTGATGGTGTGGAAAAATCACCCACCGGGAAGGACCTGAATCTTATACGTGACGACAGCAAAATTATGGATGCTATTGATGACTCGGGAATCGAATATACTTTCCTTACAAAACGCTCTGAAATTCGAGGAACGCTTTTGTTTGAGGGAAATGGTATTAACCAGTCCATAGTAGGGGCTGACTGGACAGCGGAAAGTTACTTTAAGGAGAGAATTATCCTGAAAGAGGGTTCGTTTGACAACATGTCAGACCCGCAGGCATTAATTATATCCTCTAAAATTGCTGACAGATTGAATGTGCGGCTTGATGATCGCGTAATTGTTAAAATGCAGACATTTACCGGGCAGCAGTCTGCCGGTGATTTCACTATTGCCGCAATAAGTATTGATACCGGTCTTTTCGGTTCAATTTCCTGTTACGCAAATATCAATTATGTTAATGAACTGCTTAATATTGGATCAGGTCAGTACCTTACCCTGGGTATATACCTTCCGGAACTGCTCGATACAGAGCTAGCAACAACACTTCTTTTGCCGGAACTGCAGAAACAGATTAATTTATTCAGCAGGGAGACAGCGGGTCATGAAAATCCTTTCCTGGCTATCCTGGAACAACAGGAAGAAGAGGAATGGGACGGCGTGAGATACCGGCTCACCACTATTAATGATATTCTGAGCGAAGTTGAGGAGATTGTCCGTATTTTAAATATAGCCGGCTTGATTATCATGCTTGTCCTGTTTGCTATAATTATGGTTGGGATAACTAATACTTTCAGGATGGTTATGTTTGAGAGGATCAAGGAGATCGGTACAATGCGGGCAGTGGGCATGCACCGCTCGGAAGTACGTGCACTCTTCCTTTTTGAGGCACTATTCCTGGCCTTAGCAGGAATTTTAGCAGGCTATATACTTTCCGGTCTCATTATGTTCATAATCTCACGGGTTTACTGGGGTGTTGATACTCCCTTGTTTATGTTGTTAAGAAATGGGTATATGACTTTCAAGCTTGCCCCGCTGCAGGTTCTGCTGAATATAGTCATTGTTTCTCTGTTGACACTTTTAGCTGCTTTCAGACCAGCTGACAAGGCTGCTAAACTTGAACCGGCTTTAGCACTTGCAACAGA
>JAGLNY010000395.1 GCA_023139255.1 Spirochaetales bacterium | reverse complement strand
GCCGGTAATCCAGGATAGAGTTGAGAATATCGGAGTCCAGGAACCAGCATCCATGAAAATTTTTCGCAGCAAACCAGTTTGGGTTCACCACACGGCGGAAATTCCTGATACCCATCAACCTAAACCCGCTTTCCATAAATTCTGCATTGGTTTTTCTGAATTCTGCACCGCCCCCGATGGTATACACATGGCGCCAGAAGTCTTCAGGTAAATTGTCAGTTTCACATATTTTCAGCAGGATCCTGGCTGAATCAGCTGCGGTTACCCATTCCATATGCGTATTCAACGGATGATGATAGACAATGGGGTCCAATCGGTTGAAAAGATTAAAATGAAGCATGGCAGTCTGTCTGAGCGATACCCAGTAGGGAAGTCCCGACTCAATAACCGCGCGTTCAGCCATAACCTTACTCTCGGCATATGCATCGAATTGACTTATCATAATCGGGTCACCGACCCGCCCCCAATGAACCGGGGGAAGCCTGCTCCCAACCTCTGCCACCGTCCCGATAAATACCAACCGTATGGAATCGGCATTTGGCTGGGATTTAATTGCCTTAATGATATTCAGCGTTCCACCATAGTTCACCTTTCGGGTCAGTTCCGGCTTGTAATCGGATGCGGGCGGAATCAGTGCCCCGACATGCAGTACATAATCGGCACCGGTGACTCCGGCAAGCACATCTTCGTACTGCGTTACATCTCCCCAAATAATGGTTATATTATCCTGTTCCAGATAGGGTTTTATCCTTTTTTTGCTCAATTTGTCAGGGAGTACCAGCAGCCGAAGATTGTATTGGCTTGTTTCGGGGTTTGTCAGCATCCGGAGGGTTTCATACCCCATATTGCCGGTTGCCCCGGTCATGAAAATAGTTTTTTTTGCATTTGTTTTTCTGTCCATATAATTGCCCCGCTATGTTCAGGATATAGCGGGTGCGTGCATTAGAAAATCGTGCAAAGTAATGATTAAGAGGGTGCTAAAGGAGTATTTATCACTCACCCGAATGGGTGATCTTATTAATCTCCCGAATGGGAGATCTTGATAGCATGGACCAGCTGTACACGGTTTGAGACTCCGAGTTTCTTATAGATATTCCGGATATGGGTTTTAACTGTATTAGCCGAGATAAAGAGTATATCCCCGATTTCACGGTTCGATTTTCCCTCGATTACCCGGGAGATAATTTCCTGCTCCCTTGAGCTGACAGCATGGCCGGCATAAAATGCTTTCATTTCATCATGCAGACTAACCGGTTCAGGTTCATAGTTTATTATATAGTGCCGGACAATATAGAAGATAACAAATATACTAAAGAGTGAATGTGTTAACAACGTCAGCTTGAATGGTGACTTAGTGAAAAAGATAAGGTCCAGAGGAAGGGTTAATGCCATCGGATAAAAGGCTATCATTATCTCCGAAAGCAGCCGGTAATTTTCATTTCCCCGGTTTTTCCTCAGATAGATTGAGGCGACTATGGTAGGTATTATCAGCAGGATGCTGCTGTAGAGGAACATCTCATTCAACATAGTAGAGAGTGCTTGTGTCCAGCTTTCCCGGTTAAGCAAAATGAGAAAGAAGAGGCTGAACAGCAGGAAAAACACAATAAGGATATTTGTTATTAATAATGGGAGTTTTCTCTTGCCGCCTTCCGGGACTAGCAGTGATATGAGGTAAACCACCACACCCTGGATATAAGCTGCAAGGGAAAGGCATGCCGCAATAAGCAGGTAGAGAGAGAATCCTTCTGCTGTCGCAAGGGGCATCACATCTGCCCACCTGCCGGTATGGTAATAGAGGTAGTAGATGAGGGTAAACAGGAAAAGCGGAATCATCACCCTGAGAAATTTGCTTATATGTGCGTCACGGGTCCGGTAGAACAGAATTGAGCACAGCAGGGTGATTGAGAATATCAGTGAGAAGTGAAATACCAGCAACAGACCGGAGATGAAGTTTCCCATACATTAAGAGTAGTACAGGAATGCTTCAAATGTCAACAAATTCGTAAGGACATGGTGTGTTTATGGTGTCAGACACCGTTATGCATTTGCGTGTATATAACTTAGCTAAACTGTTTACATATAGCTAATAATGATACATAATTACATAAATTTAGCTAATACGTATCAAGTCAGGAGGTGCAGTATGTATGTCTCAGCAACAGAAGTGCAGAATAATTTTGGAAAATATCTGAAGCTCTGCAAGGTTGAAAACATTGTAATTACCAGAAACGGGAAAAAGCAGGCAATGCTGCTCTACTATCCCCGGAACTCCGACGGATATGAAGCTGGCGAACCGTTTCCTGATTACGGAACGAGCCCGAGGAAAGAGGGATATGTAACCTATCAGCAATTTCTGGATATGACGGAAAACAGTGATAATCGGTATGAATTGATAGATGGGGAGGTCTTTCTTCTGGCCTCACCACGTTTTACCCACCAGCGAATTTTAGGAGTTCTGTATATTGCTTTCTGGGAGTTCCTAAAGGGGCATGATTCATGCGGTCCGTTTATGGCTCCCTTTGATATTGATCTGGTTCGGCAGCATATAAAACTTTTACGGGAAGTAAATGAAGATGATATCAATGTCGTACAGCCGGATGTAATTGTGTTGTGTGATTATGAGAAGGATATCAACGAAAAGGATAAGTACAAGGGAACCCCGACACTGGTGGTCGAAATACTGTCCCCGTCAACCCGGAGTAAAGACCGCATCAAGAAGCTTGGACTCTATATGGAAAGCGGAGTCGAAGAGTGCTGGATTGTGGACCCGATGAATGAGTCCATTATGATCTACTTTTTCAAGGATTGCGAGCTGGATACCGATGCTGTCTATATGCGCGGGCAACAGGCAAAATCAGTAAAGTTTTCCGGAATGACGATTGATGTAGATACGGTATTTGGATAGCAGGCTGGTTTCCGGGATTGAATAATCCTGTTTTTCAACTGGACGATTTCGACCAGTTTAGAACAGAAGGAGGAAGTAATTACTTTGTTGTAGAAAAGCACTAATACATCTGATATGATAAAGCATGAAAACCGAAGAGTTTTATAGATTAATACGCATAATAGAGGATTACGTATGAAAATACAAAGACTGGAAATAAATAATTTTCGTGGAATCAATACGATGAAAATTTCATGTAATGATCATCTGAATATTTTTTGCGGAGTTAATGGATCAGGAAAGAGTAGTATTCTTGATAGTATAGTTCTCCAGCTCTCTTGGATCATAGCACGAATTCGTCAAAGTAAGGGTGGGGGTGGAAGGCCTATCGGGGAATTTGATGTTAAGAATGACAAGGGATTCTCAATGATCAACATGCAGATATTAGATAATGATACTGTATATACTGGCGTTCTGGTTAAAGGAAAAAAAGGTATAATGATTAAAGAGAGATCAGATATGAGTGAATTCTCGAAGTATGCAAAAAAAATTAAACAAGATATAACAGATAACAATGGGACAACCTCTATTCCTTTATTTGTCTATTATAGTACTAATAGGGCTGTTACCGAGAAATCGTTACGTTTTCGTACTAAACATGATTTTAATCTTTTGGAGACCTATGAAGACTCCTTACGTACTGGTGTAAATTTTACAAGTTTTTTTAAGTGGTATCGGAGTAGAGAAGATTTGGAGAATGAACTGTATAGAGAACAGCTCAGTAATCAAGAGTCAAATTCGCAATATGATGGAGATAAACAGTTAAGAGTTGTAAGGAGTGCTTTGAAAGCACTATCTGGATTTGAGGGTGTTTCGGTGAAACGACGTCCTCAGCGTATGGAAGTCATAAAGAATGGAGTGAAATTAAGAGTAGAACAACTCTCAGATGGAGAAAAGAT
>JAGLNY010000394.1 GCA_023139255.1 Spirochaetales bacterium | reverse complement strand
CTTGCTGGTGAAGGTGTTGTTCTTATTGATGAGATAGAACTTCATTTGCATCCTCAATGGCAAAAGACAATTATTCCAAGACTATTAGAGACTTTTCCCAATATCCAATTTTTTATTACCACACATTCCCCTCAAGTATTATCTGCAGTTAATGGGAAAAATATTGTAGTGCTCTATCAGAATGAGAATATGGATATAATGTATGATACTGTCAAACAGAGTAAAGGATTGAATTCAAGCGAAATACTTGAAGAGATCTTTGATACTTTGCCCATTGATGAAAAAGCTAAACACACGTTGGATGGTATTTTCCAAGCGATTGATGATGAACGATTTGATGAAGCCAAAGAAGATATAGCAAAATTTAAGCAAACATATGGTTCTGTACCTGAATTAATCCGAGCGGAAGCTTTATTGACTCTCTATGGGGTGGAGTCTGTTGATGGTTAATATACAAAAGAACACTTCTCCCCAATCCTTGTCTCAGTATAAGAGAGAATCTATTAGCCAGTATGGGGAATCCTTGAATGCAGGAAACATCTTTGATGATTTTCGATATAAACCTGAATTACGTACAGCTTTAGCAATTGAACAGGGGTATGTTTGTGCTTACTGTATGAGTCGTATTGAAGATGATCAATTGGAAACAAAAATTGAACATTGTCACTCCCAATCTGAATATCCTTCTGAAAAATTAGACTATAATAATCTTTTGCTCTGCTGTCCTGGTAATAGTGGTAAAAGAGCACGGGATCAATATTGTGATACCAAAAAAGATGCAATATCTCTTTCGTATAATCCTGCGGATCAGAGTAAGGATCTGAAGATCTTGATACGATATCAATCATCAGATGGGACAATCTATTCAGAGCATAGCGGCCTGAATACAGAGTTGAATGATGTTTTAAATCTAAACCATGTCAGGCTTATGAGTAATCGTAAAAAAGTAATCATGGCAGTTGACGAGGCCTTGAGAAAAAAACCAGGATTAAGATCTCTTGGTGAATTGGCTCGATTGATGAATAAGTGGAAGGGGAAGAATCAAGAAGGTCAGTATCAGGAATATTATGGTGTTGCATTGTATAGACTTTCCAAGCATCAATCTTATGGTAATAGGTAATGGCTTCAATGTATCTTTGATAATGCAAAATTCGGTGAAAATTGCCACCTAATCAGGGTTTCGTGAAAATGATATTGATGCTAAAAAAATCAGAGTCAAAACAAACAAACTTGGCATCGTATACACGCTGTGATATAGTGGTTTAACAGTATTACTATTTTCGATTAAACATCTGAGGGTTTAAAATGGAATTGATTATTAAAAAAACAATCATATCGAATGTTATTTCTCAAGAAGAAGTACAATATATGATTAATCAAGGTAAAACTGAACTGGAAATCTGTAATAATAAGGATGCAGATTTTTTTATTTTAGGGTCAATAATTTTTGTCGATGAAGATTATATAGCGCATGTTGATATCTATAATTCAAAAGGAGAAAAAGTAAAAACAATTTTACGTTCAACTGAATCAATAATAGTATTAGAATATGCTGTTTACAATGAAATCATAATATTTTTAGAAGAGTTGTAAAAATAATATATAACTATATAAATGATACAAAAGATAATGGGCATATAATTACTATCGCTGGTTGAGCCCGTTGATCAACGACAGCTCTCTGGAAAAACTCTCTGGAAAATTATTGCAAAATTATGCAACATATTGTAAAGTAACTAAAATTTCCGGCAGTACAGTACTAGCCGGAAAAAACTAACATAATGGAAATCCGAGCCGAAGTACCTAAATCACCGAGGTATGGTACGAGGCCGTTAGGGTTATGCGGGAAACTGTGCAGCCTTCCATCTTTGAAAAGGAAAATCCATGAACAAACTAATGAGAATCGCCCTTGCAATGGGCATTCTGCTGCTTGCTGTCTCAGCAAATCTTGCGGCAGAAGGAAACGCGGAACAGCCGGCACCGGCTGTTGAACAAACTAGCGAACAGGTACGAATCAAACTGGCATCCACCACCAGCACAGACAACTCAGGATTATTCGGCGCAGTACTACCGATTTTTGAACAGAAAACCGGGATCGGGGTTGATGTAATTGCTGTAGGAACCGGTGCTGCAGTAACTCTAGGCAAAAATGGCGATGTTGACATCATCCTTGTCCATGCAAGGTCACTCGAAGACCAATTTGTGGCGGAATACTATGGAATTAACCGACGGGATGTCATGCATAATGATTTTGTTATCCTTGGACCCACGGAAGATCCCGCAGGGATTCGGGGCATGAAAAATGCAGCTGAAGCCTTAGCCGCTATTGCCAGCGCCGGTATAAAAGCAAAAGCAGGAACAATATTTGTTTCACGCGGGGATGATTCCGGCACGCATGTCCGGGAGCGCCTGCTGTGGGCTGAAACATCATATTCTCCAGCTAAGGCAGGAGACTGGTACCGGGAAGCCGGGCAGGGTATGGGTGCAGTCCTCATAATAACCAATGATATGGGCGGGTACACGATTACAGACCGCGGGACATATATTGCCATGAAAGAGAACCTGGATCTGGAAATTCTTGTTGAAGGCGATGATCAGCTGTTCAACCCATATGGGATAATTGCCGTGAATCCCTCAATACATCCGCATGTCCAGTATGAAGCGGCTATGCAGCTAATAGCCTTTTTTACCTCAATTGAAGGGCAGCAAGCCATAGACGATTTTATCGTTTCCGGACAGCAGCTCTTTTACCCGGATGCAGTAGACCCCCGGCTGCTTCATCAAGGGGAGTAAGAAGTATGGAATCCGCGTTTGTCCGGGCTGTAAAACTCCTGATCTCTCTGGATCACGAAATATTTCAGATTGTCTCAGTTTCGGTCCGGCTTGCGCTAAGTTCCACACTTTTTGCATCCCTTCTTTCAATCCCGGCCGGGATACTCCTCGGTTTTTCCAGGTCCAGGGCTGTACACGGTATAAAGGTTGTATTGAACAGCCTTATGGCAATACCCACCGTAGTGATAGGGCTTTTTGTCTACTCAATGCTCTCCCGTTCCGGGGTATTCGGTTCAATGGGCCTGCTGTTCACGAGAACCGCTATTATCATAGGGCAAACCCTGCTGATATTCCCTATCATTACCTCCATGGTGCTTGGGGTTATCAAGTCTGTTGACCCGGTTTTGAAGGAAACGCTTACATCGTATGGTATTACCGGAACCAGGAAACACCTGATTATCATCAGGGAGGTAAAAACACAGATCCTTTTAGCTATTGCTGCGGGGTTTGGAAGAGTCGTGGGGGAAGTGGGAGTCTCTATGATGCTTGGCGGGAATATTCGTTGGTATACGCGGACAATAACTACATCCATAGCGTTGGAAACCAGCAAAGGAAATTTTGAGCAGGGGCTTGCATTGGGGATCATCCTGCTAATTATTTCATTGGGGATAAATCTTATCCTGCATGTGAGTGTGAAAGATGAAGCATAAAAACATTACAGTATCTCAGCTGCAATTCTCATATATCACGGGTGAACCGGTTTTAGCTATCGGCAGAATGCAGATTTCTGCCGGTTCGGTAACCGCTATTCTTGGGGGTAACGGGACTGGGAAGACTACGCTCCTGAAGCTGATTGGCGGAATACTGAGCCCCAGCGGCGGAGATGTTTCAGGTAACGAAAGTACGGTCTATATCCACCAGAACCCCTATTTGCTGAAAGGGACGGTTGAACAGAATTTCCAGCTGCTTCTGCCGGGTATTTTTGGGAAACGAGGGGTCGGGAAACGCGGGCCCGGGGAGTCTACTGAACATGAACATGTCAACTATATGCTCAATCAGATGGGGCTTGAGGATTTTGGGAAGAGGCAGGTACATAAACTTTCCGGTGGGGAGA